>DHMA01000024.1:0-21719 GCA_002405555.1 Opitutia bacterium UBA4654 | reverse complement strand
GCTCTAACCAACTGAGCTATATCCCCTGACTATCCGCCCATTCTTTCACATCGGCTTTGCGTTTGTCAAGTATCTTGATTGGCTTTGTCGCATTTTTTCGGCGCGGGGGCGGAAATTTTTGTGTTGAAATCGCGGCGCGGCGGCTCATTATCGTCGGGTATGAGTAAAGAAATAGAAGAAGGTCTCAATTTGCAGCTCGATTTCACGAAGCTTAAAAAAATCGCGCAATGCTCCGAGGACGTAATCCCCGCAATCGCGCAATGCGCCGATACGGGCGAAGTTCTCATCGTCGGATACGTCAACAAGCTCGCCCTCGAAACGGCATTCAAGGAAGGCATGGCGACTTTCTGGAGCACTTCCAGAAACGAACTCTGGATTAAGGGCAAAACCAGCGGCGACTTCCTCAAACTTGTCGACGTTCTCGTGAACTGCGAGCAGAATTCCGTTGTCTACAAGGTTCGCATGGTCGGAAAAGGCTCGTGCCACACCAAGGACAAGTCGGGCAATCCCCGCCGCGGCTGCTACTACCGCAGAATAAAATTCGCCGACGGCAAAATTCAGGGGCTTGAATTCCTCGACGGCATGGAATAAATTTTAGCTGGATTTTCCCGCGTTTGCGTGCTATAAAGAATCCAGTTTTTTATGTCCGATTCGTTTCGGATTTAACCCCCGCAAAAACAGGTATTAAACAGATATGAAGTTCAAAATCAACAAGGAACATTTTGTGACGGGTTTGCGTCAGGTCGCAAACGTCGTAAGCTCCAAACCGCCGAACGCCGTTCTCAACAACGTGCTCATCAAAGCGGAGGGCGACGTAGTGACCCTCACCACAACCAACCTCGATTTGGGCATTCGCTGCTCTATCAAGGCGGAAGTCGAAAACGGCGGCGAAATTACGCTTCCCGTCAAGAAATTCGCGCAGATTGTGGGCGCGGCTCCCCAGCAGGAAATCACTTTCGAAAGCGACGACGGACAGACCGCAAAGGTGAAGTCGGGCGGCTTCTCCACAAAGCTCAACGGCCTCCGCGCGGAGGAATTCCCCGCGCTGCCGAGCTTCGTAGACCAGCACAGCTACGAGCTTCCCCCGCAGGAGCTTTTCAACATGCTCCGCTCCGTCTCCTACGCGAAAAGCTCCGACGAAAACCGCTACATCTTAAACAGCGTTTATTTCAACTTCTCCGAAGGAAAGCTCACGCTCGTTGCGACCGACGGCAAGCGCATGGCTCTCGTCTCGCGCGACATGAAGATAGAGCAGGAGGACGAAGGCAACGTCATTCTCCCCGCAAAGACTGTCGGCGAGCTTGAAAAGCTCCTCTCGCAGGGCAAGGTCGCAAAAATCAGCTTCAACGAGCGTCAGGTTGCGTTCGACATCGACGTCGGCGGCGACGCCTCCGAAAACGGGCTTGTAGGCTCAATCTACCTCGTTTCGAAAATCGTGGAGGGCAGCTACCCGAACTACAAGCAGGTAATCCCCAAAGAGGCGGAGCACAGAATCAAGGTTGACCGCGAGCTTATGCTCGAAACCGTCAACCGCGTCGCGATTCTCACAAGCGACAAGCAGAATTCGGTAAAGCTTACGATGTCCGAAAACTCGCTCGAAATCTCGACGCGCAGCGCGGAGGGCGACGCAAAACAGGCTATCGAAATCGAATATTCGGGCCCCGAAGTGCAAATCGGCTTCAACCCGGAATTCCTCAAACAGCCGCTCGGCAGCATTTCGAAAGACGAAGTTTTCTTCGAATTCAAGGACGAAATGAGCCCCGGTGTTTTCAAGACGCTCGACAACTTTATGTGCGTCGTCATGCCGCTTAGAATCTAATGCGGATATTCGAAAATCCCGTTTACTTGGCAATCATCGCGCTTTTCGGCGCGATGATTTTCGTTGGCGGGGTCAACGCGCGATGGTTCGGCTCGGCAAAGCTTGTGCTTTTGCGCCGCTGGATTCGCGCGGCGTGTTTTTCGCTCGCGGTTTTTGTGTGCCTGCGGCATTTTCTCGACGACCGCCCCGTTTGGGTTTTGGGGGCGAGTTCGGTTTTGCTTTTTCTGCTGCTCGAATCGGCGTTTTACTGGGCGGGAATTTCGCTCGAAAACACCGACGAGGACATCGAAATGTTCCCGAAGTTCGAGCCTACCGAAAGCGCGTGGAGCGCGCTCGAACGCCACGCAAAACTGCGCGGGCGCATTCTTGCGGAGGGCTTTTGCGAGAGCGGCAAGTTCAAGCTGCCCGTTGACGACGAGCTTGGGGTGTCGGTTTTTGCGACCACTTTCGACTCCGCCGACGGGCTTTCGCGCATGTGCGTGATGTTCCCGTTCGGGGGGACGTCGTTTGCGATGGCTTCGGTGAAATCGCGGCTTGCCGACGGGCGGGTAATGCTCACCGAGTCGCGCTTCATCCCGAACGGCTTGGACTATCCCGAAAACTACGACGCGCGGAATTTTCCGCTGGATTCGAATCCGCTTTCGGTCTACGCAAGGCATATGAAGAGGCTTGCGGAGAGCGGTTCGGACGCGGTCGCCGTTTCGGAGTCGCCGCTTGCCGACCTCAACGGCACGATAGACGCGGAGCTTGCGGCGAACATCAAGAGCGGTCTGATAAACCCTCCGTCGGCTTGGGACGAAGACGGCGTCTACACGGACGAGGGGAAATACCGCATCTGGATTTCGACAATGAAAATGTCGTACATTCCGTTCGTTTAGCCGGCGGAGTCTTGGGGGGCGGCGTCGCTTTCGCGCTTGGGAAAGCAGATTTTCTCTACGGCGGACTCGAAGTCCTCCTCGCCGCGGAGAATGTCGATTTCAAGCTTTGTGTAGTAGAACGGGATTGCCGTTTTCAGGTCGGGGCGAATGCGTACGGCGTCCTTTTCGGTGCAGACGGCAAGCTGCGCGCCCGCCTTTTTTGCGGCGTCGAAAAACGCGTCGAGTTCGGCGTCGTCGAATCTGTGGTGGTCGAGAAAGCGTTTTTTGTAGACGATTTCCCCGCCGAGTTCCACGAGGAATTTTTCGAAGCCCTCCGGCACTGCGATTGCCGAAAAGCACGCGACTTTCGCGCCTTTGAGAATTTCAAGCCCGACCCTTTCGTTCGTCGAAAATTCCGCAAGGCACGTCGGTCTGTGGGCGCATTCGATTATTTCGACCGACGGGTTGTATTTGCGTATTGTGCGCTCCAATTCTGGGTCGCGCCTGCCGTCGGATTTTGTGAGGAAGATGTACGACGCGCGTTTCAGGTGCGAGACAGGCTCGCGCAAAATTCCGCGCGGAAGCAGGCTGAAATTGCCGAAGGGGTTTGTTTTGTCCACAAGCAGCAGTTGCAGCTGCCCGCGCAGTGGCAGGTATTGGAAGCCGTCGTCGAGCACGAGGGTGTCGGCGCCGAATTCCGTGATTGCGTAGTGCCCCGCGCGTACGCGGTTTTTGTCCACAATCACGATTACCCCCGGAAGGTTGCGGGCGAGCATGTAGGGTTCGTCGCCCGCGAATTCGGAGTCGAGCAGAATCCGCCTGCCGTCGGAGACCACTTTCGGCTTGGGGGCTTCGCCGTGGGTGAGCCAGCGGACGAATTTTTTCAGCGCGCCGTCCGACTTGCTTTTGTAGCCGCGGCTTAAAATTGCGACCTTTCTGCCGCGCTCGTTGAGGGAGCGCGCGAACTTTTCGACAATCGGCGTCTTGCCGGTGCCGCCCACCGTCAGATTTCCGACGACGACCACAAGGCAGCCGAGCGGGGCGTCGCGCATGATTCGGTTTTCGTACATGGCGTAGCGCGTCCGCGCGATTGCCTCGAACACAAACGAGAGCGTTTTAAGAACCGCCGCGTAGACGGAAATCCAGAAGCCCTCGCGGCGGTCGTAGATTACGTCGGCGGTAAGATGCGCGAAGTCCTCTCCGAACTTCGACAGCCTGCGTTTCATGCGTTTGAGAAAGCCCAAGTTATTCCTCCTCCTTTTCGGGCTTTGCCTTTTTCGGCGGGGTAAGCGTTTCGCGCAGTTTTTCCGCCCGCGCTTTCGACAGCTCGTCGCGCGAGGCGCTTACGAACATCGACACCACCTTGTTCGCGCTTCGGTAGTCTTCGACCGACACGAAAAGTTTTGCAAGCGGCGTCGTTATTTTGCGCAGGCACTCGTCGGGGCAGGAGGTCGAGTTTCTCACGATGTCCTGATATGCGGGCAGGATTTCCGTTTTGTCTTCGGCGCGGGCGAACATGTCGGAAATCTGGTTCGCGTAGATGTCGATGCCAAGCCCCGTGTCGGAGCGCATTACGCCGCGCATTTCGGCGGTGAGCAGCCTGTCCGCCTCTTTGCCGCGCCTGAGGGCGATGAGGTTTTGGCGGTAGAAATTGAGCATTGCAATGCACATGTCGGGGTAGCGGCGGAACGCCTCGTAGCTTTTGCGCCAGTACGAGTCAAGCTCGCCCTGCGACGCCCCGAAGCGCGCGCGCGCCGAGATGAACGCGATGTACGCCTCCCAGTTTTCGGGGTTTTCCTTGCGGGCTTTGTCGGCGAAAACGGCGGCGTCGTTGTATTTGCCCGCGTCGTAGAGCATGCGCGAAATTTCGAGGAACACGCGCGAGAAGATTCCCGTCTCCGTCGTGATGTGGCGGCGGGCGAGCATGTCGATGTCGAACTTCTGCGAGGTCTTCCACGTTTGGGGGTCGAGCGGGCGTCCGAAGAGGTGCTTCGCCTTTTCGCTGCGGGCGACGTCGCGCTTCCAGACCCCCGGCCGCGACATGTAGGTCAGCCACACTTGGTTGCCCTCGCGGAAGAAAAGGCAGGGTATGCCGTTGGCGTTTGCGATTCTCCACGCGCAGTAGACTTTTTCCGCCTCAGTGCCGCCGTATTTGAGGATATTTTTCGGGGTGAATTCGCGCTCGGTCGTGTCCCAGTCGGAAACAGTGCCGTTTGCGTGGCGCGACTTGTCGGTCTTTATCGAGTGCGCAAGCTTTTCTATCGCGAACGGCGCGATGCTCGTGTTTTTCAGTCCGCGCAGTTCGTCGAGCGGCCCGCCGATTCCGAACACCCAGATAAGCTCGCCGACCGTCAGCCTGTCCATCGGGAACACGAATGTATGCGGGTCTTCCGTGAAAATGTTGAATGTTTCCTCCGCCTGAAACATCGGGACGGGGTCGGACGGCGTTCCGCAGTTCGGCCAGCCTCCCGGGGGCGGGACGTCGTAGACGAGCGCGACCGCGAACGCGCTCCTCAGGTATTTCTTGAAATTGTCGGGGTAGACTTGGTGGATTTGCGCGAGCGTTTTGCAGACGCCTTCGAGATTGTCTTCGGGCTTCATTGTCTCGAAGAAGTCGCAGAGCGCGGGAATGTCGGAGAGCATTGCGCGTTTCACCGCCTTGTGCAGGGACGCCCCCTCCTTCGAGAACAGGTCAGCCGCCTTGTAGACGTAGAGCCAGCCCGCGGCTTCGGGGTAGAGCTGTTTGAGGGCGAGGTCGAGGGTTGTCGCGCGGGTCTTTTCGGCGTATTCGCCCCACGCCTGCGCGGTGTCGTTTTCGAGCAGTTTGTCGATGTCCGACTGCGAAATGGGCGAGACAGGCAGATTGGGCAGTTCGGGCACCGCGTGTTGCGCCGATGCCGCCAGTGCCGAAAAGCAAAAAATTATTGCGCTAAAAAACCTCATAAATCCATATTTGTTTTGCGGTTTTAAATGTCAAGATATGAAAGCGCGGACTGCCCCAAAAACGCAAAAACCTGCGCGGCGTCGGGGCGCGGGGCGGCGCGGAAAAATGGGGCGATAGTCGAGGGGGGCGAATGCGAGAGGAAGTTGCGCGGAGATGGAAGCACGCGCATAGCGCGTCCTTGCGGCGGAGGAAAGGCGCGTTGCGCGTCGGCTTGCGGTGATATTTGCGCGTCGGCTTTTTCGGGGCGGCGGGGGATTTTGCGCGTTGCGTTGAATGTCCGCAAAAAAAACGCCCGACCTTGCGGCGCGGGCGTTCGAAATCCGAAATTCGGGGCTTATGCTGCGGGCTGTTCTTCCGCGGCGGGGGCAGTCTTTGCCGCCTTCGTCTTGCGGCGGCGGCGTTTCGCCTTGGGCTTTTCCTCCGCGGGCGCGGCGGCTTCGCCCGATTCCGCGGCAAGCTCGCGTTCGGCGATGATGTCTTCAATCTTTTCTTTGAGCGTCGCAAGCTCTTCGACGGACATATTGTTCAACGGCTTGTTTTCGTTGACGGGAATGTCCATTCCGTGCGAGCGCAGGATTTCGTCGATTTTATCCTGATTCTTTTTGTAGAGGTAGAAGCCTGTTGCTGCGATGCCGATGCCGAGCGCGGCTCCGATTATATGGTCTCTTGTCATGTTTGTTCCTTTCGGTTTGGATTTAAAGTTATTTTAGCGAAGGCGGACGCCCCATATCGTAAAACAATATTCTCATACTGTTGGCTACAACCAGAATTGTCGAGGAATTATGCATCACCGCCCCGAAAATTACCGGAATTGTTCCGAGTGCGCCCAGCATAAGTCCGAGCGTGTTTATGCCGACTGCCGCAATCAGGTTCTGTCGCACGACGTCCATCGTGTACTTGGAAAGCCCGTAGATTCCGGGGAGCATGAGGGCGTTGTCGCCCGCTATCGTGATGTCGGAAGCCTCCATTGCAACGTCCGTGCGCGTCTTGCCGAGGGCGATTCCCACGTCGGCGTAGGCGAGGGCGGGGGCGTCGTTTATGCCGTCGCCGACCATTACGACCTTGTTGCCCCGCGCCTGCATGCCGAGCACCACGCGGGCTTTGTCTTCGGGCAGAAGCTCGTACTCGTAGCTGTCTATTCCGAGTCTTCTCGCCACGACGTCCGCCTGCTGTTCGAGGTCTCCCGTAAGCAGAACGATGTCGTCCACCCCAACGTTGCGCAGTCGGTTGAGCGCCTTTTTCATGTTCTCGCGCAGGGGGTCTCTGATTCCGATAAGCCCCGCGATTTCGTCGTCCTTGGAGACGAACACCACGTTTTCGCCCTTTGCGAAAAGCGCGGACGCCTGTTCGCGCATGGGGTGCGTGTGGATTCCGCTTTCGTTGAGGAATTTCTTGTTGCCCACGCGGATTGTGGAGCCGTCTACCGTTGTGTACACGCCGCGCCCGACAATCGTATTGACGTCGCCGTGCTGCGGAATGCGGACTCCCTCGCGCGTGGCGGCGTCGAGAATCGCCGACGCCATCGGGTGTTTCGAGGTTTCCTCCGCCGCCGCCGCGTAGCGGACGATGTCTTTTTGCGTAAATTTTTTCGACTGCGGCACTATGCTTTCCACGCACGGTTTGCCCTCTGTGAGAGTGCCCGTCTTGTCGAGAATGAGCGTGTCGGCCTTGCTCATGGATTCTATAACGCCGCTTCCCTTGATGAGCACGCCCTGCCGCGCCGCGGTGTTGATTGCCGCCGACAGCGCCGCCGCCGTCGAAAGTTTTATGCCGCAGGAGTAGTCTATGATGAGCATGTTCAACGCCCTGTTCATGTCGCGCGTGAGCGCGTAGACCAAGCCCGCAAGAACTATGTTGAGCGGCACGAGGGCGGACGAAAATTTGTCGGCGTAGTTTTGCACCTCCGCCTTTTTGCCGCCGGCGTCCTCGACCATTTTTATGATTTTAGAAACCGCCGTGTTCTCGCCCGCAGACTCCACTTTGCAGGTTATCGTGCCCTCCACCACGAGCGTTCCGGCGAACACCCTGCCGCCCGCCTCGCGCGAGACGGGTTCGAATTCGCCCGTAATCGACGACTGGTTTATTACCGCGTGCCCCGAGACAATCTCGCCGTCGGCGCAGATTTTTTCGCCCGAATGCACCACGATTATGTCGCCCGATTTCAGGCTCTTTGCGGGGATTTTTTCGAGCGGGCTGCCGATTTTGTTTTTCAGCGGGTGCCAGACCGTTTCGTTTTCGACCGAAAGCATGTCGCGGATTGCGTTGCGCGTGCGGTTCATTGTGTAGACCGTCATCGACTCCGCCAAGTCGTGCAGGAAAAGCACCGTCAGCGCCGACGCCGTTTTGCCCGAAAGCACGCTCGAAAGCACCGCCATTGCGCTCAGCGTGTCGGCGTTGGGAAGCATCGACCTTTTGAACGCGCCGATTCCGCTCTTGAAAAGCGGGTATGCGAGCGCGAGCGCGCCTATTCCGGGAAAACCGAAAAGTCTGCCCGCGATTGTCGCAGGCACCGTCTTCTTTGCGAGCCACGAGCCGAGCAGCAGCGACGCCGAAACCGCGCTCCGCGTGATGAGCGTCGAGAGCGGTTCTTCGTGCAAGTCGCGCTCCTCCACCAAAAGCCTGTTCTTTTCCTCCCGCTCCCTTTGAAGTATGCCGAGCGAGTGCGCGGCGATGATTTCCTCGACCGCCGACATGATTCTGTCGGGCGTAGTTTTTTCGGCGTCGAACTTCACAACGACGGATTCCGCCGCGGAGTTTATCCTCACCGATTCCACGCCCTCCAAAATCTGGAAGTGCGAAAGCAGGTGTTCGCGCTCGCCGCCTTTTCCGACGTAGCGCAACCCCCTGCATGTAATCCTTATTCTTCCGCGTATTTCGTGGGCGCGGAAGCATTTCAACAGAGGTGTTTTTTTCTTGAACATATCCTTATTCCAAATTGTCGAGCGCGGATTTTATCCGTTTTGCCAGAGTTTTTTCGTCGGCTTCGGCGGCGTCGGGCGAGCATGCGATTTCAATCGTCGCGTTCCACGCGCCGCGAATCCACGCCATCACGGCGTCCTCCGACGTTTCGTTCGGATTGTACGATACAAGCAGATTTCCCGTGATTTTGCAAAGCGAAACTTCCGTAATTCCGGCCCTCTTTTTGAGGGCGTTCAGAAACAGCGGCGCGTATTTTTCCGCGTATTCGGGGTACGCCTTTATGCCGCCGACGTTGATTCGCAGGCGTCCGCGTATGCTGTGTAGCACTTTCAGGCTTCCGACAAACGAAAGCGCGATTTTTTTCAGCGGGTTCATTTGCAGATGTTCACGCTTTGGAAGAGCCACCAGAGCAGGTTCGTGGGGAACGACGGCGCGGTTGTCTGTATTTTGAATGTCCTGCGGAGAATCGGCACGGTTTTGAGCAGTTGGAGAATCAGCAGAATCGTCATGAGGGCGCGGAGGTCGAAAAGCCCCTTTGTGCGCTGCATGAGAGCCTGATTGAACGCGTAGCCTATTGTGGTAAGCTCGCTTGCAAGCAGCGATTTCCTCGACTTCACCTGCGCCTCGAAATCGAAGCAATAGGTGAGGGCGGACACCACGATTACGGGCGAAAGCGTCTTGGCGTCGTATTCCACAAGCACCGTTCCGAGCATGGGGTTTGCCGATATTTTCCTTATTCCGCCCACTCCCGACAGCGTTTTTACGATTCGCTCCGCAAGGGCGCGGTTCGACTTCATCGACGGTATGCGCACGCGCATTCTGCCCGCTATCGAGTGTTTTACTTCGAGAACTCCCTGAAACGACGGCGCGCGCATGGCGGCGTCCAAAATACTGTTGCCTTGTATATTCATTGAAATGTTGCCTCTTGGTTGGGGGGCGTTTGCGCCCATTGTTGAAAAGTTAATTTAGTCTAACTTTTCCGTTTCCCTTGTCAAGTTTTTTGGGGAAGGCGCGTGGCGGTTTTGGGCGCAAAAAAAGCCCGCCGCAATGCGCGTCGGACTCGTATGCTTCATATTTTTCGCGGAATGTCCACTCTTTATTCGAACGGCTTTGAGCCGTCGAGCGAGCCGAAGAGAGCGGAGCTTCCAAGTTCCTCCTCAATGCGCATGAGGCGGTTGTATTTTGCGGTGCGGTCGCTGCGGCTAAGCGAGCCCGTCTTTATCTGCCCCGCGTTCGTCGCCACGGCGAGGTCGGCGATTGTCGTGTCTTCTGTTTCTCCCGACCTGTGCGAGACCACCGCCGCGTAGCCCGCGCGTTTTGCGATTTCGACGGTTTCGAGCGTTTCGGTGAGCGTGCCTATCTGGTTTACTTTGACGAGAACGGCGTTTGCGATTCCCGCCTCTATCCCCTTTTTGAGAATGCGCGGGTTTGTCGCAAAAAGGTCGTCGCCTACAAGCTGCGCGGATTTTCCGAGGGTTTCGGTCAGGAGTTTCCAGCCGTTCCAGTCGTCTTCGGCGCAGCCGTCCTCAATGGATACAACGGGGAATTTGCGTTTCAGGTCTGAGAGGTAGGCTACCATGTCGGAGGCGGTTTTTACGGATTTGTCGGACTTTTCGAAAACGTAGCGTCCGCGCTTGGCGTCGTAAAACTCGCTCGACGCAACGTCGAGGGCGACGAAAATGTCCCTGCCGAATTTGTAGCCCGCTTTGAGGGTTGCGTCGGCAATGGCGGAGAGCGCGTCGTCGGAGCTTGCGAACTTGGGGGCGAAGCCGCCCTCGTCGCCCACCGCCGTGGAAAGCCCGCGCGATTTCAGCACGTCTTTGAGCGCGTGGAATATCTCCGCGCCCGCCCGCACCGCCTCGCGCAGGCTTTTTGCGCCCGCGGGCACAATCATGAACTCCTGAATGTCTATCGGCGCGTCGGAGTGCGCCCCGCCGTTTACGATGTTCATCATCGGCACGGGCAGAACGCGGGCGTTTGCGCCGCCCAGATATTTGTAGAGCGGAAGCCCCGCGGCTTCCGCCGCAGCCTTTGCGCAGGCGAGCGAAACCGCGAGAACCGCGTTTGCGCCGAGCTTCGACTTGTTCGGCGTGCCGTCAAGTTCAATCATTGCGGCGTCCACTTTCGCTTGGTCGAGCGCGTCCATGCCGCGCAGGGCGCGGGCGATTTTTCCTTCGGCGTTTTCGACCGCTTTGAGCACTCCGTTGCCGCCGAAGCGCGAATGGTCGGCGCGCTTCGCGTTTTTGTCGCGCAGTTCGACCGCCTCGGCCTCTCCCGTAGACGCCCCCGACGGAACGGACGCGCGTCCGAAAGCCCCGCATTCGAGAATTACGTCGGCCTCGACCGTCGGATTCCCGCGCGAGTCCAAAATTTCCCTTGCCTTTATTTCCGAAATTGCCGTTTGCATATCCGAACGAATCGGCACAAACGCGGCGCGTCTTAAATCGGCGGGCGGATTGCGGAAAATCGTTGAAAAAAATGGTTGAAAGAAAGGGGCGGCGTTGTAATCTGCCTTTTCGTAAAAACGTCGTCCGCGCGGTGGAAAAAAGACTTCGGAACAGCGTTCCGTCCGTTTTTTGTATGGGATTGCCGCACGGTTCGACGCGATTTTATCAACTATATATAAAGGAAAAATTATGTCAAAAAGACCTCTAAACGTCGGATTAATCGGCGGCGGTTGCGGCGCGTTCATCGCGCAACCCCACCAAAAGGCAATATTCTCGGACGGCACCCGCAGAGTCGCCGCAGGCGCGCTCCACCCGAATCCCGAAGTCGCGATGAAGGAAGCCGAAAACTGGCCGTACCCCATCAAGGGCTATCCGTCGTACATCGAAATGATTGAGGACCAGAAGAACCTCCCCGAAGACCAGCGTCTCGACTACGTCCTCATCGTAACCCCCAACTTTGTGCACTTCGACCCCGCAATGAAGGCAATCGAGGCGGGAATTCCGGTCATGTGCGAAAAGCCCCTTACAATCAACCTCGAACAGGCGGACGCGCTCGTTGCCGCCGCCACCGCAAAGGGTCTGCCGTTTGCCGTGGCGCACACATACCTCGGCCACTGGTCGTCGTGGTTCTCGCGCTTCGTGGTGACAAGCGGTTTGCTCGGCGAAGTTCGCTGGGTCGATTCGTCCTACATTCAGGGCTGGCTCGCGAAGAAGATTGAACAACAGGGCGGCGAAAGCGGCGCGGACTGGCGCACCGACCCCAAGCGTTCGGGCGGCTCGCTCTGCTGCGGCGACATCGGCACGCACGCGCTCATGCAGCTGCGCTTCGTGACGGGTCTCGACGTAACGCGCGTTTCGGCGCACTTCGAAACTTTCGTAAAGAGCCGTCTGCTCGACGACCACGCAACCGTCTACTGCGAACTTTCAAACGGCGGCAAGGGCATGGTCAGAGCCTCGCAGGTTTGCATCGGCCACAAGAACGACATGGCAATCGAAGTCGCGGGCACTAAGGGCACGCTCGTATGGCGTCAGGAAGAGCCCGAAAAGGTCGTCATCATGCTGGCGGGACAGCCCGACCGCGTTTACTGGCGCGGCGACGTCCAGCCCAACGACGGTTTCCTCGGCGACGTTCCCGAATGGCTGCTCAAAGAACCGCGCATTCCGTCGGGCCACCCCGAAGGCTTCCACGACGCCTACGCGCGTCTGCACCGCGAGTTCGAAAAGGACATTCGCGCGTGGAAGGAAGGCAAGCCCTTCTCGTACGAACACACCCGCTACGCTACCGTCCTCGACGGCAGAATGGGCTTGGCGTTCGTAGACGCGTCCATCAAGAGCAACGCCAAGGAAGGCGCTTGGGAACCCGTCAAGCTCAGCTAATAAAACTTGCATACTCCGACGCCGCGCAGGCAAACCGCCCACGCGGCGTCGCTGTTTTTTCGGGCAAAAAAGCGCGTTCGGGCGGGCAAGTTGAGAAAATTTCGAAATTTTTAGAAAATCGCGTTTTAATTTTGTTGACATTCCCGCAGGCTAAATAAGCTTTTACGCCTTGTAATTGATTTCGGGCATGAGTACGCGCTCCGCAGGCGGGGTTCGGAAAACTTTGTCCGAGGCATCTATTTCACAACAATAAAATATATCAAACCATGCAAAATCTTACTAAAAGAGAAATTGTACAAAGAATTTATCAGGACAAAGAGGAATGCCGCCGCGGCGACATTCTCCAAAACGATGTGAAAGACATCGTGCAGCGCACGCTCGACATTCTTTCTGAGTCGCTCGCGCAGGGCAAAAACGTGGAGCTTAGAAACTTCGGCGTGCTCGAAGTTCAGGTTCGCAAGCCCCGCGTCGGCAGAAACCCCACGAAGCCCGACCACGACGTCGTTATCCCCAAACGCGCCATTGTCAAGTTCAAGGCGGGCAAGGAATTGAAGGCGGCTCTCAAAAACCTCGACCTTTCGCTCGTCGAGGAAAGCAAGGCTGCCCGCGCCAGAAAGTAGGCTTTTATGTTTAAAACGCTGCCGGGGTTCAGGGAGTTCTATCCCGAAGATTGCGCCAAA
Source organism: Opitutia bacterium UBA4654 (assembly GCA_002405555.1). Taxonomy (GTDB): domain Bacteria; phylum Verrucomicrobiota; class Verrucomicrobiia; order Opitutales; family Intestinicryptomonadaceae; genus Merdousia. Next base: position 8,676 of record DHMA01000024.1, on the reverse strand, counting down.
AAGAACTATATTTTCGGCGTCTGGCGGCGCGCGGCGCGCTCGTTCGGTTTTTCCGAGTTCGAGCCGCCCGTTCTCGAACAGCTCGACCTCTTCACCGAAAAAAGCGGCGAGGAAATCAAGTCGCAGCTGTTCGAATTTGTGGACAAGGGCGGCAGGGCGGTTTCGCTCCGTCCCGAAATGACGCCGTCGCTCGCCCGCATGGTCGGCGCGAAGGCGGCGGGAATCAGACGCCCCGTAAAGTGGTTTGCGATAGGCGAAAACTACCGCTACGAACGCCAGCAAAAGGGCAGGCTCCGCGCGTTCTTCCAGTACAACGCCGACATTCTCGGCGAGGAGTCTCTCGACGCCGACGCCGAGGTTATCGCGCTTCTGATAGAATCGCTCCGCGGCTTCGGGCTGACGGAAAACGAGTTCAAACTGCGCCTCGGCGACAGAACACTTTGGGTGCTTTTCCTCGAAAGCGCGGGCGTTCCCGACGCGAAAATCATTCCCGTGCTTTCGGTAATCGACAAGCTCGAAAAGGTTTCGCCCGAAGCCCTGCGCGAAATGACGGTCGCCGCCGTTGACGGCACTGGGCTTGACGCCGACGCGCTTGTCGGCAAAATCAGAAATTTCATTTCGCTTCGTGATTTGGACTCGATGCGGGCGGCATTCGACGCCGACGGCGAACTCGCCGAACGCGTCGACGCAAGAATAGCGGACTGGCGCAAGCTTGTGTCGATTCTCGAATCGCTCGGCGTGGGCGCGTTCATCTCGCCCGATTTGAGCATTGTGCGCGGCTTGGCGTACTACACGGGCTTCGTGTTCGAGGCGTTCCAGACGGTCGGCACGGGGCGTGCGCTCGCGGGCGGCGGACGCTACGACAACCTCGTAAAAAAGCTCGGCTATCAGGACATGCCCGCGGTCGGCTTCGGCATGGGCGACGTAACCGTTTCCGATTTGCTCGAACTCGTCGGCAAGTCGGGCGAACTTCGCGACGCCCCCGACGCGTATTTCGTGATAGGCTCGGAAAACGTCCGCCCGAAGGCTTTGGAGATAATCTCCGCGCTCCGCAGGTCGGGCGTCAAGACCGACTACCCGCTCAAACAGGCGTCGTTCGGCAAGCAGTTCAAGCAGGCGGACGCCGTGGGCGCGGCAAAGGCGTACATTTTGGGCGACGACGAACTCGCGCAGGGAGTCGTAAAAATCAAGGATTTGAAATCGGGCGAAACGTCCGTGCTTGCGCTAAGCTCGCTGCTTTGAGCCTCGGCGCACGCGCCGTTTTGCAGGACACTCCGCGCCGATACGGTTGCGGAGTTTTTTTGCGCCGCAAGTTTCGCGCAAGCCGCGCGGGGAGGGGGCGAAGAGGAGGAAAGAACTGCAATTCTTTTGATTTTTCATGCTTGCATTTCTTTGTCCGTTTATTATAAATTATAGGAGCATTAGATGAAGATTGAATTGAACAAAAAAACGCTCTTAACGCTGTCGGCAATTTCCGCGCTTTTCCTTTGCGGGTGCGATTTCGGCGGCGCGGACGCCGCGCGTAAACAAGCCGATTCCGCGGAGTCGGCAAAGATTTCGGCGGCGGCGAAAAAATATTTTCCAGACAGCCCCGAACTCCAATCGGAGTGGATTCGCAGGCAGACCGACGCCCGCGCGGAGCTGTCGCGCTTTCTGCCGAACATTTCCGTTGCGGACTTCGCTGAAATCCGCGACAGGGCGGCGGCAAAATTTCCCGACAACTACGCGGAGAGACTCGCCTACACGGTCGAGCAGTGCGACTATTGCGCGGCGGCGGCTTCGGCGTATTCCGCGCTTTCGCAAAGCGACGCCGCGTTTGTGCGCAAACTCGCCGAAGCGCGTTTCCCCGACGACTACAAGGGGCGGTGCGCCTACGTCGCGGGCTGGCGCGAGGCGTTGTCCGAGCTTGACTACAAACTGAAACAGTTTCCGTCGGAGGAGTTCGAGCCTCTGCGCGCGCGGGCGATTGCCTCGGCGGGCGGCGATTCCGCAAAAGCCGTAAAACTGCTGGACGCACAGGCGAGGGCAAAGCGCGAGTTCGACTCGTTCCGCCCGCGCGGCGTTTCGGCGGCGGCTCTCGAAAATTTGAAGGGCGCGGCGGCGTCGGAATCCGCCGACTACGTTGCGAGGCTCGCCTCTCTGAAACGCGCGGCCGCCGACGCGGCGAACCCGAAGCGGAATTCGGGCGCGTCGGATTCTGAAAGCGCGTCGCCGCTCTCCCGCGCTGAGAGGATTTTCGCGAAGTCGCTCTTCACAAAGCGCGGCGCGGAAAACGAAATCCACGCGGCGGTGCTCGCAAAATTCAAGGGCAGGACTGTCGTGCTGTGCACAAAGGAATTCATGCCCGAAAAGTTCCCCGTGGTGTTCGCAAACGCGGCGGGAAAAGTGTCGTGCTCTCGCGCGTTCGTTTCGGACGAGCTTCCGCTGCTCATGCTTGTGCCCGACTCCGTGCCGCAGTCGCTCGAAGCCTTGGAGATTGCCGACGACTCCGAAGTCCGCATGGGCGCGGAGCTTCTGGCGGTCGCCCCCGACGGCGGCGGATTCCGCTCGCTGGGAGTTTCGGTGTTTTCCGCCGACGAAAAATATCTGAACCTCACCGCCGACACGAACCCGCGCGTCTCGCATAAAATCGACGTAAAGCACGTCGGCAGGGACGCAAAGACTTTCGTTTCGGTCTCGGAAATTTCGGAGGTCGGCGACGACGCCGTGGCGGTTGACGCAAAGACGGGGAAGCTTGTCTCGTTCTCGGTTAGGATATACAATCCGGGGGTGCTGTCGCACCACGGAAAGACGGGGTCAATCATCGGGCACGAAAATTCGCCCATTCCCGACTTCACGACATTCGTAAGGCAGTTCGACGGCAGCGTGAACAAGACTTTCGTTCCGTTCAGCTCGATACGCTTCGTGCGCATGGGCGCGTTGGAAAAATGGAAGCCGCTCGACATCGCAAAATTCGCCCGCCAGAAAAACGAAATCAGGATTCTTACCGACGAAAACAACGACTTCATGATGTTTTTCAAAAACAACACATTCGGCGAGGCGTTGCGGTCGCGCAGGCTCGGAACAATCGCGGAGCGGTACAAAAAGCCGTTTCTGCACGACAGGCTCAGCCGCGAGTCCTACGAACGCTCTTACAGAAACTACATGATTGAAGTTTCGTTCGCGCTCAAACGCGAGCTTCAACGCTACGCCAACCCCGACGCCTTCTACTCGATTTACAGGCAGGAGCTTCTCTACCAGCTGAAACTCCGCCGCTCGATGTACGAATACCTCGCCGAGGGCGTCAAGGACACGAACATCGTAAACATTCTCCACACGGACCTCGCAACCCGATACGATAACTGCGGCGTGAATACCGAGCGCGTCGGCGGTTCCATCGGGGGCGGATATTGAGGAAAAGCCAATGAAAAACCTGCTGTTGATTCTTCTGCTCGCCGCAATCGGCGGCTGGTACTGCTACGACAAATACGGGAAAACCGCCGCTCCGCGGGACGATTCCGCCGAGCTTTCCGACCCGCGCTACGCCGAAATCCGCGCCCGCGCAAAAACGCTCTTCCCGACGCGGGAGGACGACAGGAACGCGTGGATTTCGCGCCAAGTTGCGGCAATGGGCGCGCTGGAATCGCGGGCGGAGGGGCTGTCGAAAAAGGACTTCGGCACAATCATGGAAGCCGCCCGCCAACGCTACGGCGCGGACTACGAAAAGCGGCTCGAATTCGTTTCGAAACAAAGAAGCGCGGCAATCGACGTGGCGAACATCGAGGCGTCGCTCAAACTTCCGCCCGACGCGCTCGACGAGCTTTCCGCGCGTTTCAGGGAGGCGTGCGAAGGCGACTTCTGCGCCATGCGCTCGGCGTATTCGGAGGTGTCTTCCGCGCTTTCGGAAATCGCGCGGAAGTCGGCGTCGCTGCCTGCGGCCGACGCTAAGAAACTCGCGGCAAAAACCGTTCCGATGCTGCTGAAAAATCCCGTCCGCGCCGTGGAATTTTTCGACGCGCAGGCTTTGGCGCGGCACAACTTTCTTTCAAAACAAGTGCCCGAAGCCCTCGCAAACGCAAAGGCGGAAATAGAGCAGTCGCTGCCCGACGACTACGCCGCGCAGCTCGCCGCGCTCGACTCCAAATTGGACGAATACATGCGCTCTGGCGGCGGTGGCGCAAGCTTCGCCGCAGACAAAATTTCGGAGCTTGGGCGCGACTACTTCGCAAAATACATTTATGTAGCCGACATCGCGGGCGAGTCCTACCCCGCGTTTTTCGCGGAGGTTCGCGGCAAAGTGTTCGCGGTGTTTCCGAGCGAATATCTGGCGACGCTTCCGAAGTCGTTTTCGCTCGACATCGGCGCGGGCGAAAAGTTCTCGTCCGACAAAATCTACCTTTCGAAAACGTCGGCGTTCGCGATTGTCGCGCCGCCCGCGTCCGCCAAGCCAGACCCGATTCCGACGGGCAAAATTTCCTCCGACGACGTCGCGGTGGAAATCGTGGGAATTTCCCGCGCGGGCGCAAAACTTTCCGTTCCCGCCCGTCTGAAATACGGCAAAAAAATAGAGGCGGATTCCGACAGCGCTTCGCTGCTTGCCGAAAAAATGCGCTCAGGCTCGTTGGTTGTGGAATCTGAAACGGGGAAAGTCGTCGCGCTCTTCGAGGCTGTCCCCGCGCCCGACGCCGCAATCTACGCAAGCTTCGACGACCCCTCGGCGTCGGCTCTCGCAAAAATCGGCGAGCGCATTTCGCGCTGGCGAGGGCTTGACGAAGTGATGCCGACGGCGCGCGCGCGCATGGTATCCGACGGGCGGCGCGAGTTCGCCGCGGCCGCGCTGTCGTCGCTCGGCGACGTGTCCGCCTACGTTCCGTCGAAGTATTCCGCGCAACGCGCGAACCTCGAAAAAATCTGCGTTTCCAACTTTTCCGCGCTCCGCTTCATGCTGATAGGCGGCTACGCCGAAGACGTCGAAACCCCGATTATTTCCGACGTCGCCGAGAAATACAGGCCGTTTTTCATCACAGGCTCGCGCGTGGGAACTCCCGCGCTCTACTCGAAATTTTCGGCGTACATGAACGACGTCAAAAACGCGCTCGTCCGCAACGCGGCGTTCGCCCGCGGCGGCTTCCATTCCGAATACTACTACGATTTTTCCGAAGCCGCAAAACGGCAGGCGGAGCTTTTCGCAAAGCTTGAAAACGTCATGACCCGCGCCGTCGCCTCGCCCGACAAAACCGCGGTTCTCCACGCCGACTTGGCTAAATGTATTTCGGGTTCGTCGTTCGTGCCGTCGGGGCGCGTGTTTTCGCGTCAGGGATTTTCCGACGGGGGCGGCGGAAACGTGTTGAGAATGCGCAATGTAAAAAAGGACTAAATATCATGAAATATCTTGCAATTCTTCTTGTCGCCGCCGCCGCCGCGGGCGCGTACTTCTATTTCGGCTCGCCCGACTTCGGCGCGTCCAACCCCGAAGACGCAGCTCTTGCCGCAAAGGCGGAAAAGCTCTTCCCCGACGACCGCGCTGCGCGAAAAAAATGGATTGCCGCCGCAAAGGGGGTTGCCGCGCAAATAGCGGCTCTCGCGCCGTCCGAGCCGTCGGCTGATTTCGAGAAAATCAAAAGCCGCGCCGACGGAAAATTCGACCCATCGTCTCCCGAAAAATTCGAGTACGTCCGCGCCCAGCTTGCCGCCCTTGCGAAAATCGAAAGCGGGGCGTCGGACGACGACGTTCTCGACTCGGAGTTTGCGCTCGCAAAAAAACTCGCGGCGGAAAAATCGCCCGACGATTTCGTCGCGCAGTCAAAGCTGGCGGCGTCCTACTGCGCCATGTTCGCCGACGCCCGCAGGGCGCGGGCGGACTGCCCGAAGTCGGCAACCGACGGCGCGTACGCCGAGTTCATCGCGGCGTTTCCGTCGAATCCGTCGGGCGCGTTTGCGCGTTTCAAAAAGATTTGCGCCGCGCATGCGGCGTTCGAAAACGCGCACGTTCCTCCCTTTCTCGACGGAATCAGGGAGCGTTTGTCGGCGGACGTTTCCGACCCCGTAGAGCGGGCTTCCGAGCTTTCGGCGGTTTTGTCAAACCCCCGCAGACGCTTGGATTCGCGCCTGTTCGCGTCGGCGCGTCCCGACTGGCGCGACCTGTCCCGCGTGGACGAATCCCGCCGCGCCGCGCTTGAAAAATCGGTCTACACCGCGGATTTCGGCGGACGCCCGCACACGGCGGTTTACTGCCGCATAAGGGGCGTAAATGTCTTCGCGGTTTCGGGCGCGTGCTTTTCGCGCGGAGAGGTGAAGTTTTCGCGCGGCGGCGAAACGGTTTCGGCGAAGCTTTCGAAAGTCGGCAAAGACCTGCTTTTCTACGCGCCTGTTTCCAAGCCGTCGGGCGTTCCCGCCGCAGTCTCTCGGCTCGACTATGTGCCCTCGGCGGCGTTTGCCGTAGGCGGCAACGCGTTCGGGAAAACGGTTTCCGTACGCGCCTCTCCCGAAAAAATTTCCGACGGCAAAATCGCCTTCTACCAGAGCGGATTTCAGGACTTGCTTTGCGACGGCGCGGTGCTTTTGTCGGCGGATTCGCGCGAGGTTCTCGCTCTGGGAATCCGCGGCGGCCGGGCGGCGCAGCCCAACCCCGATGCGCCCGACGCCGAGGACGTTTCCGCCCGCGCGCGCACGTCGAAAACCGCAATTCCCACTTTGGCGAAGGCGTTTGCGACCGATTTTTCCGCGCCGCCCGCCTCCGCGGCTTCCCTCCGCTACTGCCAGCTGGGCGCGGAGTTCGACCGCTCGCTGGGCTACGACGCCGAAAAGGACGCCGCGTTCGGGCATTGTCTTGCCGTGTTTACGCGCCAAAACAAGGCAGCGTTCGCCGCGCTTTCCGACAACCGCATGGAAACTTTCCTTTCGCCCGACACCGAGCGCGACTTCCCCAAACTCTACGCGTCGGCAATGCGCTTCAAACGCGCGTTCGGCGATGTCCGCAACGCCGCGCAGCTCCGCGCGAACGCCCGAAATTTCATGCAGCAGGTCTGCTCCGACATGGATTCGTCGCTCCGCGATTTCCGCGCGCGCGAAATCTTCCCGTTCTATGAAAAGGCGGCGCGCGAACAAATCGAATTCAGGGAAAAGCTCGTTTCCGCGCTGAAAACGGCGCTGAAAAAATCCCCCGCCGACTCGCTCGTCCCGCGCGACGTCTCGGTGGTGTCGTCGCGCTGACGCGGGGAAAATGGCGTCTTGACAAGCCGCGCGTTCCTGCTAACTCTTTTAGCTTTACGCAACAAACACGCCGTACAGCTAATGAAACTTTTTTACACTCTCGCCGCAATGACACTCTCGACCTGCGCTTTTGCGCAGTCGTACCTGCTGACCGTCGAAACTTTCGTCGGAAACAAATTGGAGGACAAAATGTCCTTCTCTCTGCAAGTCGGAGAGCCGCAGACAAAGGGCTTCGACGGCAAGCTTCTGGCGAAACGCTACCGCGCAAAGGGCTTCCCCAACAAGCGTTATGCCGAAATAAAGGCGGCGGCGGCGGACGCAAAAAAAACGGAGGCGGAGGCTAAAATGACTCCGCGCGAAGTCGTGAAAAACCTCGCCGAAAAAACGCGCGGAGAGCTTGCCGCGGCGGAACGCGCAAGCGAATCGGCGGCGGTTAAAACGGACGCCCTTTCGGAAAAACTCAAACTTTTGGAGGAGCTTGAAGAGCTTGGCTCGCGCAATTCGCCGTCGTTCGACAGGTCGTACGAGGCGTTCTGCAAAAAGTACGAGCTGACCCCCGCCGACTTGGAATACAAGAAAATGCTCAAAAAACGCCCCGCCTACACGGGCGACATAGAGGAAATCGACTACGGCTCGTTCTGCGCGGCAAAAATCACGAAGGCCGCCGACAAGGACGCCCTGCTCAACATCGACTACGCGTACTCGCGCATTCGCTCCAGCTTCTATTCGGACGGCACAAACAATTCGAACTCGATAACAAAGCACCCCGTGGTCGAGCGTTTCGAAAAATACGGAATGAAAAACGTGCACCTTGTGGTTGGCAAGCCGTATTGCGTGCAGTTCGGCAGACTGTCGGCGGAAAAGGCGCGGTCGCTGTCGGAAGCTCTCTCTAAATCCGGCATTTTCGGCGACGGCGAAAACGCGGCGGGCGGAGAACAGCCGGAAGCGGCGGCGGACGAATCGACGAAGCTCGACGCGCAGGGGCTGTACTCGGAAATCAAGCGCAAATATTCGGGCGAAGGCGGCCGCGTGCTAAGAGCTGTATTTACTCTTAAACACGATAAATAACGGGGCGTGAAAATGCCCCTCTAACAGCGTTTCGCGAATGTCTCAGACTGCTCGCGTACATAAGTACGCCACGCACCCTGAGCCACTCGCAAAGCCACTCTTATAGGGGCATTTTGACGCCCCTAAAATTACAGCGCACGGCGCGGAAGATTTTAGAATGCGCTGGGAGAAAAGTAGAGTTAATGAGTTAGCGGAGAACCTCTGTTTTAGGTTTTCCGTTTTTTTATCCGCGCAAAGCGCGTCTATTTTTATTTGTTTCTTTCTAATGTTCTGCTATTCCAAACGTCAGTAATTGCCAACGGCAATACGGACTAAACTGGAAAAGGCGCGGTTATAGTGATGTGTGCCCGAAAAATAGTACAGAGTTGCAAGGGGTAAATTGATATGCAAAATAGGAAGGCAAAACAAATGGGCAAG
>DHMA01000025.1:24050-25690 GCA_002405555.1 Opitutia bacterium UBA4654 | reverse complement strand
CAGCTTCCCGACAAGGAGGGGCAGATGTACCACGACGCGCAGGACGACTATTACATGATTCCGACCGCCGAAGTTCCCGTCACGAATTTCTACCGCGACGAAGTTTTCGAAGAATCGCAACTGCCGATTTACGCATGCGGATACACGCCGTGCTTCCGCCGCGAGGCGGGCAGCTGGGGCAAGGACGTGCGCGGTCTCAACCGCCTGCACCAGTTCGACAAGGTTGAACTCGTAAAATGGGTGCACCCCGACCACGGCATGGAAGAGCTTGAAAAGCTCCGCAAGGACGCGGAGGGAATACTCCAAAAGCTCAACCTGCCCTACCGCGTGCTCGCAATCTGCACGGGCGACATCGGCTTCCCGCACGCAAAGCAGTTCGACCTCGAAGTGTGGGCGGCGGGCCAGCAAAAATGGCTCGAAGTTTCAAGCTGCTCCTGCTTTACGGACTTTCAGGCGCGGCGCGCAAACATACGCTTCAAGCCCGCCGACGGCGGCAAGCCGCGCAACGTCTACACGCTCAACGGGTCGGGACTGGCGATTCCGCGCGTGCTCGCCGCGCTTCTTGAAAACAACGTGCGCGACGACGGCAAGGTCGAAATTCCCGAAGTGCTCCGCAAGTGGTACGGCGGCGAAACAATCGGATAATAACGCATACGGCTCGAAATGTTCGAAGGACTCACGGAAAACCTCTCCAAAGCCCTGCGCAATCTTCGCGGTTTGGGTAAACTGACCGACGAAAACATGGCGGAGGCTCTCGACGAAGTGCGCAAGGCGCTTCTGTCGGCCGACGTGCATTTCAAGGTGGCGCGCGAATTTACCGAAAAGGTGAAGTCGCAGTGCGTCGGGCAGGAGGTAATAAAATCCATTACCCCCGGTCAACAGGTGATAAAAATTATCGCCGACGAGCTTGAAAAACTCCTCGGCGAAGGCTCGACGGAGCTGTCGCCGATTCGCCCGCTGAAAATCATGATGGTTGGCCTGCACGGCTCGGGCAAAACGACGTCTTCGGCGAAAATCGCGGGGCTTCTGAAAAAGCGCGGACTCAACCCCGCGCTCATCGCCTGCGACGTCTACCGACCCGCGGCAATCGACCAGCTCGAAGCCCTCGGCTCGCAAATCGGGGTGAAGGTCTACGCCGACAGAAATTCGAAGAACGTCCCCGCGCTCGCGGAAGCCCTCGAAAAGCGGGCGGTCGCCGATGGCGCGAACGCGGTGATTTTCGACACGGCGGGCAGACTGCAAATCGACGCCGATTTAATCGACGAAATCGTGAAGCTCAAAGCGGTCGAAAACCCGCAGGAGGTGCTTCTTGTAGCCGACGCCGCGCTCGGTCAGGAGGCGGTGAACGTGGCAAAAGCGTTCAACGAGGCAGTGCAGATTACGGGTGTTGTGCTCACGAAGCTCGACGGCGACGCGCGGGGCGGCGCGGCGCTTTCAATCAAAACGGTTTCGGGCGCGCCGATTAAGTTTGCGGGCACGGGCGAAAAGCTCGGCGACATCGAAATTTTCCACGCCGACAGAATGGCGCAGCGCATTCTCGGAATGGGCGACGTCGTAAGCCTTGTCGAACGGGCGCAGGAAACGATAGACGCGGAGGAGGCCGAAAAAATGGCGGAAAAACTCCGCAAGGCGGAATTCGA
>DHMA01000025.1:23759-23977 GCA_002405555.1 Opitutia bacterium UBA4654 | reverse complement strand
AAAAAGCTCGGCTCGATGGGCAGCATTCTCAAAATGATTCCGGGAATGGGCGGCATAAACGTGGGCGAGCGCGAGGAAAAGAAAATGCGCCAGACGGAGGCGATTATCCTTTCAATGACGCCCGCCGAACGCCACAACCCGAACATCATAAACGCGCGGCGCAGAATGAGAATTGCGGCGGGTTCGGGAACGCAGGTGCGCGACGTAAACGCCCTGCT
>DHMA01000025.1:21569-23691 GCA_002405555.1 Opitutia bacterium UBA4654 | reverse complement strand
GGCATGCGCAAAATGATGAAAATGATGCGCGGCGAAAAGGGCAAACGCCGCATGGCGGGCATGATGAACGCCATGCGCAGGCGCGGAATGTAAAGAAAGAATCGGGGAAAATCCGAACCGATTTCGGCGTCTTCACGGACGCCGTTTTTTTGCGCCAGCGCAAACAGAAAGCATACCATTTTTCAAAATAAATACCACTTATTGGCGTTGGCAAAAACTGCGATAGAAGGTAAAATCGGCGGACAACAAGCAACAAAAGGGAATCACTCGCATGAAAAAACACACATTACTGCTCTGCGCGGCGGCGTTTGCGGCGTTCGCGTTTTCGGGCTGCAAGGAGGACAACGAAAAAAACTTTGTGGAAGTATCGAAGACCGACTGCCACTACCTCGCGCTAAAAGACGGCTCGACATACATTCCGATAGGCCTCAATTTTTGCTGGCCGCCGAATGCGTGGAACGGCAAAGACGAAGAAAAAACTCTGGGGGAAGTTGAGAAACAGCTCGAAAATCTCGCAAAAAACGGCGGCAACTTCGTGAGAATCTGGATTAGCGCGGATTTCACCGAACCCGAAATAGCCGAGGGCGTCTACGACGAAAACAAGGCAAAGCGGCTCGACAGAATCATCGAAATGTGCGCAAAGCGCGGAATCAAGGCGAAAATGTGCCTGCAACATTTCACGAGGCTCAGTGGCGGAACGCCGTCGCACGGGGTCTCGGACAAACACTACACGCGCAAATTCTACGACAAAAAATTCGGCGGAAGTTTCGCCGACTGCGCAAATTTCTGCGCAAGCAAAGAGGGGAAAGCGCTGTATCTCAAACGCATGGATTTCTTTGCCAAACGCTATGCGGACAACCCGACAATATTTGCATGGGAACTTTGGAACGAATTCGACTGCGTGCGAATGCCCAAAGACCTCCATGTGCCGTGGACTGTCGAAATGCTCGGCGAGCTTCGCAAGCGTTTTCCGAACAACTTGGCGACCCAAAGCTGGGGAAGTTTTGAGGGCAAGCCCGACAGAATTGAAAGAAAGCTTAAAGACTACTATCGGATTCCGCAGGACGACCTTGTGCAAATCCACCGCTACAATCTGCCCAACGACAATATGCCCGAACTTGAAGGAGCGCAGGACGCATGCCTGTCTACCGCGCTCGAACGCGTCTTTGCGTTTAACCCGCAAAAGCCCGTGCTGCTTGCCGAAACGGGGGTCGCGCTCCGCAACTACGCGGGACGTTCGCCCGAGCACGACGCCGACAGGGAGGGCGTGATTTTGCACGATACCCTCTTTGCGCCGTTTTTCGCGGGCGCGGCTGGCCCCGGGCACATCTGGTATTGGGACGTTTATGTGCAAAAAAACAATCTTTGGGAGCATTTCAGGCTGTTCAAAAACGCGATAGACGGCTTCGACCCCGCCGCCCAGCATGCAAGGCCGTTCCGCGCCGACACCCCCGAACTCAGAGTCTACGGGCTGAAAGGCGAGACAAAAACAATCCTCTGGTGCAGGGACAAAAGCTCCGACATTCACACCGAACTGCGCGACAAAATTCCCGCGAAAGAATTGTCGGGGCTGAAAATAAAGGTCGGGAGCGGATACTCGAAAGCGGAGGCGTATTTCGATTGGACTGACAAAACCGCCGAGCTGAAAATCGAAAACGGAGAAATCGAGCTTCCGAAATTCAAACGCTCAATCACCGTAAGGCTCGAAAAATAGAGGGAAAACATTGCGAAAAAAGAACGCGCCGCGCGCATTTGAACGCCGAAGCGGCGCGAACGGAAAGGCGCAGAGTTGCCCTCCGTTTTCAAAACGAGCGAAAGTCTGTCTGTTGCGTCCCCCGCGCGTCGCCGCAAAAAACGCGGGCTTGACCGCGCCGCGCTTTTCGGCTACGAACAATGCACCATGCGCATAATTTTGTTTGCAAAACTGCTTGTCGCCGCCGCCTGCGCGTGCGCGGCAGGCTCCGCTTCCCCCCAAACCCGCGACTTCGGAGCGGAAAAGCTTTCCGCGTATGTCGACAAATTCAATGCCGACGACGACGAGCTTTACGTCAACACAATCCCCAATTCGGAGGCTAAAAAGTTTCTCGCCGAAAATGTCCCGACGCTCGACACGCCCGACGAG
>DHMA01000025.1:0-21495 GCA_002405555.1 Opitutia bacterium UBA4654 | reverse complement strand
CAATCGACGCAACCTATTATTTCAGGTGGTGGACGTTCCGCAAGCACATCGTGAAAACTCCCGAAGGGTACGTCATTACGGAGTTCATGCCGAAAGTGTCGTGGGCGGGAAAGCACAATACGATTGTCTGCCCCGCCGCGCACCACATTAGGGAGGCGCGTTGGCTCGCCGACGGGAAAATCGCCGCCGACTACACAAAATTTTGGAGCACTGCCCGACACGCAAGGTCGTACTCGTTCTGGTATGCCGACTCGGCGCTTGCCCTGCACTCCGCGCGTCCCGACCGCGCCATGCTCGAAGCCCTCTACCCCGCCCTCAAAGCAAACTACGCCGCTTGGGAGAAGTCGCACCGCGACCCCGTAAACGGGCTTTTCAAGCAGAAAGACTTGGCGGACGGAATGGAGCTTTCGATTGCGGGCGCGCTCAACGCCCGTTGGGAGGGATACCGCCCCACGATTAACTCCTACATGTACGGCGAATGCGCGGCGTTGGCGAAAATCGCGAAAATCCTCGGAAACGCGGGCGACGCCGAGCATTTCGGGCAAAAGGCTGCGGAGCTTAAAAAATCAATCAACGAAATGTTGTGGAGCAAAGACCTACGCTTCTACGCGGTCATGCCCGCAAACGGCTACACGGGCGACCTCGCCGACGTGCGCGAGCTTCACGGCTACACGCCGTGGTATTTCGGCATTCCGCCCGAAGAATATTCCGACGCGTGGCGGCAGATTCTCGACCCCGACGGCTTCAAGGCGAAGTTCGGGCTGACCTCCGCCGAACGCCGCGACAGGCGTTTCAGCCTCAACTACGTCGGGCATGAATGCCAGTGGAACGGCCCCGTGTGGCCGTTTGCGACGTCGATTACGCTGACGGCGTTGGCGAATTTTCTCGGCGAATACAAAAGCCGCCCTGTGTCGAAAGCCGACTTTTTCGACGCGCTCAGAACCTACGCGAAATCGCATACGCTGACGAAACCAGACGGCAAAAAAGTATTCTGGATTGACGAATCGCAACACCCCGACAACGGCGACTGGATTACCCGCACGCGCTATGTCCGCGGCGGCGACAAGGTTAAAGCGTACTACAAGGAGCGCGGCAAAGACTACAACCACTCCACTTTCGCCGACATCGTAATTACGGGGCTTGTCGGGATTCGCCCGACGGCGGACTCGACGCTGAAAATCAACCCGCTCGTCCCCGACGGCTGGAAGTACTTCCGCCTCGCAAACGTGCCCTACAAGGGCGCAAAGCTCACGGTTTTCTACGACGCCGACGGCTCGCGCTACGGCGAGGGTTCGGGCTTCTTTGTTGTCGCCGACGGGAGGGTTTTGGCGCGCGCCGACAAGCCTCAAAAAATGGAAATCGAAAATTTCCCGAAAGGCGAATAAACTTAAACGCCGCGCCGCCCGCGCCGATAAAACAGGCGTTATGAGAAAATTATCGGCTCTTGTGTTGGCGGTCGCGGCGGCGTTTACGGCGTCCGCGCAGGCGGAAAAATCCACGGCGGACTATTATTATATAAAGAATTTTGCGGGCATAGGGGCGTCGGCGACGCTGTATGTGTCGGCGGCAAAACCGCTGGCTATTTACTGCGATAACAACGTTGTGTGTTTCGAATGCAAAACGGTAGGCTCGGACGGCTCGGACGGCGGGAAAATCCGCGTGCTCATGCCGCAGTGGCGCGCCGCCGCCTTCCGCGAAAAATACGCAAGACCCGCCACGCCCAAGCCGCTTTCGGGCACGATAAAAAAATACCAGTGGGGCGACGGAATCTCGACAATCGTGCTGTTCATAGAAAGCGACACCGCCGAAAAATAGCGTGCCCTTGCGCGGATTTTACGCGCGTGCGAAAGCCCGGCGGAAGCGTCGGATTTGCGTTTTTGCCGAGGCGGCGCGTTTTGTTGAGGACTCATGCAGGCGAAGTGAAATGCGTAATTGCCAAAGACATGCGCGGCGGTAGCGCGATAAAAATCGCCTTTAATTCCACAAAATCTCAAAATTTATCGGCGATTTTAGGCAAAATTATTCTTGTATTCCGCAAAAAGTCAGACAGTTTTCTTGGGATTGTTCCGCACGCGGAAATTCGGCGCGGAATCATCTATATATTATTCTATCCATATCTCGAAAACTGCATATGAACACAAAAAAAGCATTGTTTGCATTCGCGGCGGCGGTCGCGGCGTTCTCGGCAAGCGGCGTTTACGCCGACCTCCCCGCGCCAACGACTCCCAACCCCGGTCTTAAATACTACTATCCCGTTCCCAAGGCGGAAAATCCCGTAGAAAACGAATACGACATCGTAGTCTACGGCGGCACGCCAGCGGGCGTCGGCGCGGCTTTGCAGGCGCGACGCATGGGCAAAACCTCCGCGCTCTACGTTTTCAGAAGGCACGTCGGCGGCATGACGAGCGGCGGCCTCACGGAGTCCGAAATCGGCAAGAAAAGCTCGCTCGGCGGCGCGGTAGTAGAGTTCTACAAGAGACTCGGCAAATGGACGGGTTTCCGCCCGTCGGACGCCGAAAGGGTCTTCCTTGAAATGTTGCAGGAAGCGGGCGTTCCCGTATACTTCGAGCACCGCCTCGAAAAGGTCGAAAAGAAAGACGGCCGCATCACGAAGCTCGTTTTCGAAAACGGCAATTCCGCAAAGGGCAAAATGTTCGTAGACGGCACATACGAGGGCGACCTCATGGCGATGGCGGGCGTTTCGTACATGCTCGGCCGCGAAGACAACGATCGCTTCGGCGAAACCTACAACGGCACTTATTTCTCGAAGCACAGCCACCTGCCCCGCCACGCGGTAGACCCCTATGTCGTCCCCGGCGACCCGTCGAGCGGACTCATCGAGGGCGTTGCGGACACCAAAGTAGACGTTCTCGGCAAGGGCGACAAAAAGCTTCAGGCGTACTGTTTCAGAATGTGGGTTTCGAAAAAAGACCCGCACATCGAATGGCAGAAGCCCGCAAATTACAGACCCGAACGCTATGAGCTTCTCAAACGCTACATCAACGGCGCGCCCTCCACGTTCTGGAACCTCAGATACAGCACTGGCCCCGTCAAGATTAACGAGGGCGACTGCAACAACGCCGGCCCGATTTCAATCGACCACGTCGGCGCAAACTTCGGCTGGGTTGAGGCTTCGTACGCCGAACGCGAAAAAATCTTCCAAGACCACGTCAACTATCAAATGGGCTTCATGTTCTTCCTCGCGAACGACTCGTCCATTCCGAAGGAACTCCGCGACCGCGTTGCGGCGTTCGGCCCCGCGCTCTCCGAATTCCCCGAAACAAACCACTGGCCGCACGAACTCTACGTCCGCGAAGGCCGCCGCATGCTCTCCGACTACGTGATGACGCAGGCGGACTGTCAGGGCAAGAGGGTTGCGCCCGACTCCGTCGGCTTGGGCAGCTACCAGATGGACTCGCACCACATCGAGCGCGTCGTCCGCGACGGCAAGGTCGCCATGGAGGGCGGTTTCGAAAAACCCGTGAGAATCGCCTACCCCATCAGCTACCGCAGTCTCGTTCCGACGAAGTCGGAATGCCAGAACCTCTTTGTGCCGTTCGCGCTCTCGGCGTCGCACGTGGCTTTCGGCTCAATCAGAATGGAGCCGAACGTGATGATTTTGGGGCAAAGCTCGGCAACGGCGGCGTCGATTGCAATCGACGACAAAGTGGCGGTTCAGGACGTAGACTACCAGAAGCTCCGCGCCCGCCTCGTCAAGGACGGACAGAAGCTCGACGGCTTCAAAAAATAGTCGATTTTACTCCCAGCGCGCCGATTAAAAATCGGCGCGTTTTTTTTGCGACAAAAGCTTTGCAAAACAAATTAGACGCGTCTAACTTACTGCGAAAATTTCAAAATCGACATGGATAACGAAAGCGAAAAACACGGTCATTCGTGCTGCTGCGGGCACAGGCACGAAGAGCAATTACACGGCTGCGGCGGCGGGCACTCCGCTGGCGGAATGCACTCGTGCTGTTCGGGCGGCGGCAAACAATACGTTCCGACGTCCGTAAAACTCTGGCTGTCGGGGCTGTCGCTCGCGGCGGGATTCGTTCTCTCGAAAACTTGGGCGGGCTTTTCGCCGCTCGCCGACCCGTCGTGGATTGCGGTGGCTCTCTGCGGGTTGCCGATTTTCGCCGCGGCGCGGAACGCCCTCGAAGAGGGAAGAATAGGCACGCCGACGCTCGTTTCGCTTGCGATGATTGCGACAATCGCGCTTCAATTCGCGGTCGAATGCGGAGCGGAATCCGGCGGCGGGCACGGCGGACACGGATACATTTTTGCGGCGGGCGAAATCGCGTTTCTGATGGCGTGCGGAGAGGCTCTCGAAGAAAGAACGGTCGGACGCGCCAAGCGCGGGGTGCGCAGGCTTGCGGAGCTTGCCCCCAAAACCGCGTTCGTGAAAAATCCCGACGGCTCGCTTCAAGAAAAACCGATTTCGGAGCTGAAAGCGGGCGACATCGTTGCGGTCAAGCCGCACTCGGCAATTCCAGCCGACGGCACGATTGTGGCGGGGCGCACTTCCGTGGACCAGTCAAACTTCACGGGCGAATCGATGCCCGCCGACAAGTCCGAGGGCGACCGCGTGTTTGCCGCAACGACAAACCTTTCGGGCGCGATTGAAGTGCGCGTCGAAAAAACGGGCGGCGACTCCGAAGCGGAAAAACTTGCGCGGCTTGTCGAGGAGGCGGCGGGCACGCGCGCGCCGATTTCGCGTCTGGCAAACATCTGGGCGGGACGGCTTGTGGTTGCGGCGCTGCTCGCGTCGGTCGCGGTATTTTTCATCGTAAAATTCGGCTTCGGTCTGCCGGCGATGACGGCTCTTGTGAGGTCGGCAACCGCGCTCGTGGTCTTCTGCCCGTGCGCGTTCGTGCTCGCGACGCCGACTGCGATTGCCGCAACCATCGGCAGGTTCGCAAGGCTCGGCGTAATCGTTAAAAGCGGCGCGGCGATAGAAACGCTCGCGAAGACCGACACGCTTGTTTTCGACAAAACGGGCACGCTCACAAAGGGCGAAATCAAGGTGGCGGGGCTTGCCGCCGCCGACGGCGACGCACGCGCCCTCGCAAGGCTTGCCGCGTCCGCCGAACTGCTCTCGGAGCACCCCATTGCGGCGGCGGTTGCCGAATTTGCAAAGGCGGAAAAAATCGAAGCGTTGCCCGCCGAAAACTTCGTGTCCTCCCCCGGACGCGGGATTTCGTGCGAGACCGCCCTCGGAAAAATCGAAGTCTGCAAGCGCGGCGCGTTCGCGGGCGAAATCGAAAGCTCGAAAACACTCTCGGATTTCGAAAAACAGCACGGCGGCGAAACGCTTGTCGCGGTCGCGCTCGACGGCAATTTGCGCGGGCTTATCGCGCTCGGCGACACGCTAAGATGCGAGGCGAAAACCGCGGTAGACGAGTTGCGCGCGCTTTCCATTGACGCCGAAATGCTCACGGGCGACAACGAGGCCGCCGCAAAGGCTGTCGCCGACGCCGTCGGCATTGCGAAGTTCTCGGCAAACGCCATGCCCGCCGACAAATTCAACGAGGTCGAACGCCTTGCAAAAAGCGGCAAGACCGTCTGCATGGTGGGCGACGGCGTCAACGACGCCCCCGCCCTCGCCGCCGCAAACGTATCGGTTGCGATGGGGAAAATCGGCAACGACATGGCGGTAGAAAATGCCGACATCACACTGCTCTCCGACGGAATAGCCGAAATACCGCGCATTATCAAATTCTCGCGCAAAACAATGGCGGTTATCAAAACTAATATGGGCATTTCGCTCACGGTTAGCGCGCTCGCTATCACAGCCTCCGCTTTCGGGCTCCTCGACCCCGTCTCTGGCGCACTCCTCCACAACCTCTCCTCAATATTCGTAGTCTCCAACTCAGGCAGGCTCCTTGGGCAGGGCAGGCGCGAGCCGCGGCAGGCTGCAGCCTGCACGGCGGCGGAACTTCGTTCCTTTCTGTGATTACTCGGCGCGGCTATAACCGCGCCTTTTCTGTATTAGTTCGTATTGCCTACGGCAATTACTGGCGTTGAGATTATTCCTTACGATGAAAGAAACAAATTAAATAGACGCGCTTTGCGCGAAAAAAAAGAAAAACGGAAATCCGCAAACACAGATTCTCCGCTTACCAATTAACTCAATTTTTATCCCAGCGCATTCTAAAAAACTTCGTGCGTTAGCACTGTAATTTTAGGGGCGTCAAAGTGCCAGTATAAGGGCGGCTTTGCGCGCGGCTCAGGGTGCGTGGCGTACGCGGAAATCCGCAAACACAAGTCGGCTCACCAACCCAACAACTCTACTTTTATCCCAAAGCACTCTAAAAAACTTCCGCGCCGTGCGCTGACTTTTTAGGCGCGTTAGAGTGCCGTTCAGGCGGTGGCTTTCTGTAATTTTAGGGCGTAAGTGCCAATATAAGGGCGGCTTTACGCGCGAAACAGGGCGCGTAGCATACGCGGATTTCCCGACGAAACGCCCTACTTCACTTTTATCCCAAAACAACCTAAAAATCTTCGTGCGCCAGCACTCATTTGTTAGGCGCGTCAAAACGCCCTTAGGGAAGTATTTTCACGCGCCGTTAGAAACGCCCGCAGAGGGGGTGCTATAACGCGCCGTGATATTTGGTTGACGAGAATAAGCCCAATGCTAATTTTTTTCCAATTTATTTCTTTTAAACTATGAGCGAAGAAACAAAACCAATGCACTTCATAAGGCAAATCATCGCCGAGGACATCAAGAACGGCCTGCCGCCGTCGGCTGTCCACACGCGCTTTCCGCCCGAACCGAACGGCTGTCTGCACATCGGGCACGCCAAGGCTTTCTGCCTCGACTTCGGCATGGCGCAGGAAAACGGCGGCCTGTGCAATCTGCGTTTCGACGACACAAACCCCGACAAAGAGGAAACCCGCTTTGTGGACGCAATCAAGGAGGACGTCCACTGGCTCGGATTCGACTGGGGCGACCGCGAATTCTACGCGTCCGACTATTTCGAAAAACTCTACGCCCTCGCCGAAGAGCTGATTATGGCGGGCAAGGCGTACGCCTGCACTCTAAGCGCGGAGGAATTCAAGGAATACCGCGGCGTTCCGGGGAAGCCCGGCAAACCCAGCCCGTGGCGCGACAGACCGCCCGAGGAAAGCCTCGACATTTTCCGCCGCATGCGGGCGGGCGAATTCGAGGAGGGGCAGTATGTAATCCGCGCAAAGATAGACATGGACTCCCCCAACCTGCATATGCGCGACCCCGCCATTTATAGAATCAAAAAGGCGGGACACCACCGCACGGGCGACAAATGGTGCATCTATCCGATGTACGACTTCGCCCACTGCCTATCCGACGCTATCGAGGGAATCACGCACTCGATGTGCACGCTCGAATTCGAAGTGCACCGCCCGCTCTACGACTGGTTCATAGACAACACGAGCATTCTCAAAACGCTCAAAGTGCACCCGCGCCAGTACGAATTTGCAAGGCTCAACCTTACCTACACGATGATGAGCAAGCGCAAGCTCCAACAGCTCGTCGCCGAAAAAGTCGTCGAGGGCTGGGACGACCCGCGCATGCCGACTCTTGCGGGAATGCGCCGCAAGGGCTACACGCCCGCATCGATTAGGAACTTCTGCGAAGCGGTCGGCTGCACAAAGTTCAACAGCCTTACGGAGCTTTCGCTGCTGGAACACTGCGTGCGTCAGGACTTGAACAAAGTCGCGCTCCGCCGCATGGCGGTCTTCGACCCGCTCGAAGTCGAAATCGAAAACTGGGAGGACGGCAAAATCGACATGCTCGACGCCGTCAACAACCCCGAAGACGAATCGGCGGGAACGCGCAAAATTCCGTTCGGGAAACGCATCTACATCGAACGCGCCGACTTCATGGAAAACCCGCCCAAGAAGTTCTTCCGCCTCTCGCCCGACACCGAAGTCCGCCTGCGCTACGCGTACTTCATGAAGTGCAAAGAGGTCGTCAAGGACGCCGACGGGAACATCGTAAAGCTCGTCTGCACGATAGACCCCGCAAGCCGCGGCGGAAATTCGCCCGACGGCCGCAAGGTCAAGGCGACAATCCACTGGGTCGAAAAAGGCTCGGCAATCAGGGGCCGCGCAATGCTCTACGAAAACCTCTTCACGCGGGCGGACATGAACGACCTCCCCGAAGGCTCGGATTTCAAGGACTTCCTCAACCCGAATTCGCTCACCGAAACCGAATTTTTCGGCGAACCATCGCTCGCCGAGGCAAAGGCGGGAACACCGCTGCAATTCGAGCGCAACGCGTACTTCATGGCGGATTCGAAAATGTCGAAAGACGGCGAACCCGTGTTCAACCGCACGGTCGCGCTCAAAGACTCCTACGGCAAGTAGGAGTCGGTAGGCGAAACGGCGGCGAAAATACGCGGCGATTCGCGCAATAAAAAAGTTGACGAACCGCCGCGCGGCGCAAAAATATATCCAATTTTTACGGCAGCCGCAGCGCGTACGCGCCGCCGCGCAAACCAAACAAAAACATTTACAACAGAACAACAGACAATGAAAGTTTACATCAACGGAAAATACTACGACGAAAACGACGCAAAAGTGTCGGTTTTCGACCACGGCTTTATGTACGGCGACGGCATCTTCGAAGGTATCCGCCTCTACAATAAAAACGTCTTCCGCCTGCCCATGCACATGGACAGACTCTTCCGCAGCGCAAAGGCCATCATGCTCGACCTGCCCTGGACGAAACAGGAAATCGCCGACGCCGTCTGCGACGCCTGCCGCACAAACAACCTCACCGACGGCTATATCCGCCTGATTATCTCGCGCGGCAAAGGCAAGCTGGGTCTCTCGCCCTTCACCTGCTCCGACCCGCAGCTTATAATCATCGCCGACCAAATCCAGCTCTACCCGAACGAAACGTACGAAAAGGGCTTGAAGGCAATCACCGTTCCCACGCGCAGAAACTCGCACGCGGCGCTGCCCCCCATGGTCAAGAGCCTCAACTACCTCAACAACATTCTCGCGAAAATCGAAGCCTACAAACTGGGCTATCAGGAATGCCTGCTGCTCAACAACGAGGGCTACGTCGCGGAATGCAGCGGCGACAACGTGTTCATCGTTTTCGAGGGCAAGCTCATTACGCCGCCCGTCAGCTGCGGCTCGCTCGGCGGCATGACGCGCCGCGCGGTGCTCGACGTCGCGAAGAGACTCGGCGTCGAAGTCATCGAAAAGCCGCTCGCGCGTTTCGACGTCTGGACGGCGGACGAATGCTTCCTTACGGGCACGGCGGCAAAGCTCATTCCCCTCGTCGAACTCGACGGCAGAAGTATCGGCGACGGCAAGCCCGGTCCGATTACCAAAAAGCTCCTGCAAGGCTTCAACGAAATCGCGCCCGTGGAAGGCACAAAAATCTAAGTTAAAAACAACGGTTTAATTTGGGCGCGTTTTCGGACGAATGAATCCGAAACGCGCCTTTTTCATAAGACAATGGCAAATACCGACAGAGACAGAATGGCGAAAACGCTTGGGCTTGAAACGCTCGAATGCAAATTCGGTGCGGCGAAAGTCCGCGGAAAAGCGGAGGAAAAATTTTTGAACGGGGTGGACATCGCCCACGGCGGCTTTTTGTTCACCGTTGCCGACTTCGCGTCGGCGCTGGCGGCAAACGCCGACGGACGGGTCGCGATAAGCTCGGGGGCTTCAATCAACTACCTCTCGCCCTGCCCCGCAAACGAAACGGTTGTAGCGGAGGCGTCGATTTCGTATTCCGACGAAAAAACCGCGCTCTGCGACGTCGCGATAAAATCGGCGGAATCGGGAAAAACCTTCGCCGTATTCCAGTCGAGAATGATTTTCAAAAAGCGATGAAAAAACTTCTGGCAACCCTCGCGGCGGCAGCAATAGCATGCGCGGCAACCGCGCAAAGCCTCGGACAAATCGGGGCGCAGCGCAGACAGGCGGACGCAGTTGACGGCGGCGCAATAGCCGCAAAGGCGCGGGCGGGCGACGCCGCCGCGCAGCTTGCGCTCGGCTCGTTCTACGCAAAGGGCGCGAACGGATTTCCCGCCGACGCGGCAAAGGCTGTCGAGTGGCTCGAAAAATCCGCCGCGCAAAACGAAAAGGCGGCGATGGCGTATCTGGGCTACATCTACGGCGAGGGGAAACTCGTCAAGCGCGACTTCGCAAAGGCCGTGAAATGGCGCGAAGCCGCCGCAAACGCGGGCGACGCCAACGACAAATGGTCGCTCGGAAACGCGTTCCTGTACGGGTTTCTCGTGCCCAAAGACCAGCTCAAAGCCCTATACTGGATTACCCTCGCGGCGGAAAGCGGCAACGCCGACGCCGTGGTGAAGCTCGTCGAAATACACGAAAACCTCGGAAACAAAGAGGAGCTTGCGAAGTGGCGGACGAAGTTCGCGCAAATGCAGCTCGCGGCGGCGGAAAGCGGCAACGCAGTGGCGATGGCGGCCGTCGCCGAAAAGTTCATGTCGGGCGAAGAGGGGCTTCCGCGCAACCGCGCCCGCGCAGTGTTCTGGTACAAAAAGGCGGCGGACGCGGGGCATGCGGAGTCAATCGAGAAAGTCGCAAAGATGTACGCGCGCGGACGCTTCCTGCCGCAGAATCAGGAAAAGGCGCAATACTATTTCGAAAAGCTCGCGGAGAAAGACCCGTCGTGCTGTTTCAAGATTTCGTCGATGTACGCCGAGGGCAGGGACGGATTCCCCGTCGACGCGAAGAAATCCGCCGACTGGTTCGCGCGGGGCGCAAAAAACGGCGACACCACAAACAGAATCTACGCGGCGTACAGATACTGGAAAATCGGCGAGACCGACACCGCGTTGAAGTTTTGCGGCGAAGTCGAAGATGAGGCGGGTAAGTCGCTCTCCGCGCTCGGCGCAAACGCCGCCGACCCGAAGAACGTGCAGGCGGCGATGCTAAAACGCGCCCTCTACGCGGCGAAACTCATGCGCGAAAAAATTTCCGCGGGAGCAAAAGCCCCCGACACGCTCGACGAATACTTCGCAATCCGCCGCGCGCAAACGGAAATTTGAAAAAGGCGCAACAATCATGATTAGAAAAATAAACGACACCCTGCTCTACCTCCTCTTCTGCTTCCTGCTCGGAACGGGAATAATGCTCGAATACACTTTCGTAAAAGGCGCGGGCGCGCAAACGGTCATGGGCATGGACAAGCACGCGTGGGAGGCTCTGCACCTGTACGCGGGTTTTGCGGCGGCGGCGTGCTCGCTTTTGCACGTTTTGCTGAACGCAAAGTTCGTCAAAAACGCGATTTGCAAAAAGAGCAAGGCGGCGGTGTTCCTTTTAGTCGCGGCGGGGCTTGCGCTCGCGTTCGGAATCGGCTTCTACCCGAAGAAAACCTCGCCCACCCCCGCGCAAGCCGCGCTTCAAAACCGCCCGACGCAAAAATAAAATTGTTGCGCTAAACGCCGAAAAAGAAAGAATATTGGCGGTATATGGAATACAACGGACAGCTTTCGCCGTCGCAGACGACGGAAATTTTGCGCGAAATCGGGCACACGCCCGTAAAAAAGTTCGGGCAGAACTTTTTGGTGGACGCAAACATTGTGAGGAAATCGCTCGAACTCGCCGAAGTCTCCGCGGGCGACACCGTTGTGGAAGTAGGGCCGGGGCTTGGAACGCTCACTGGCGCGCTGCTCGAACGCGGCGCAAAAGTCTACGCCGTCGAGCTTGACAAAAGGCTTTTCGAATTCCTGAAAGGCCGCTTCGGCGGCAACCCGAACCTCGACCTAATCAACGCCGACGCCGTGGAATACCCGCTTGCGAACCTGCCGCCCGACGCCGAAAATTTCAAGGTTGTGGCAAACCTGCCCTACGCAATCAGCACGCCGTGGCTCGACAAAATCCTCGCGGGCAGGCTTCCGCAAAAGATGTCGCTCATGCTCCAAAAGGAGGCGGCTTTGCGCTTTGCGGCGCGGAACGGTTCGGGCGAATTTTCGCCGATTTCCGTTTTGCTCTCGGAGGCATACGACGTGCAGACGCCCCACAAGGTGTCGGCGGCGTGCTTCCACCCGCGCCCGTCGGTCGATTCCATGCTGCTTCCGCTTTCGAAAAAGCCCGACGCGTACACGTTCGCGCCGAAAACGCGCGAGATTATGAGGGCGGTGTTTTCAAAACGCCGCAAGCAGATACTTTCAATCGCAAAAAGCGCGGGCGCGGACTCTGCGATTCTGCTCGAATGGCTCGAAGCCTCGCCCGACCTGCCGCCCGACAGACGCCCAGAGGCAATCGAAAACCGCCACTGGGTCAACCTCGACAAACTTGCGCGAAAATGAAAACCGCCGCCGCATTGCTGTGCCTTGCCGCCCTCGTCTACTGCGGAATTTTGGCGGCGGCAAAACTGTTCGCAAACGCGCTGATGTTCCACCCGCCCGCGCGGACGTACGTCAAAACGCGGGAGCTTTCGTTTTTCGAAATGCCCGACGGCGCAAAGCTCGCGGCTCTCATGCTGAAATCGGGCAAACCCGACGCGCCAAAAATCTTCTACTGCCACGGCAACGGGGAGGACTTGGGGCTTGTCCGCCCCGGCTTGGAGGAGCTTCGCAAACGCGGCTTCGACGTGTTCTCGTACGACTACCGCGGATACGGATTTTCGGAGGGCAGACCGACCGAGAAAAACCTCTACGAATCGGCGGAAGCGGCGTGGAATTACGCCGCCGCGAAATTCGGCTACACGCCCGAAAACACCGTGCTCTTCGGCTTTTCGCTCGGAAGCGCGGCGGTGTGCGCCGTCGCCGAAAAGCGGGACGGCTGGCGCGGGATAATCCTCGCGGGGGGAATCGCAAACGGCGCGAAAACGACGCTCCCGATAGACATCATTCCGTGGAAAATACTCGACAATTCGTCGAAAGTGGCGGAGTTTAAATGCCCGCTGCTAATCCTGCACG
This sequence comes from Opitutia bacterium UBA4654, assembly GCA_002405555.1. GTDB lineage: Bacteria > Verrucomicrobiota > Verrucomicrobiia > Opitutales > Intestinicryptomonadaceae > Merdousia. Next base: position 8,605 of record DHMA01000025.1, on the reverse strand, counting down.
GCACGCGCGACGCGATTGTCGCCCCGCACAACGCCCGCGAAAATTTCGCCGCGGCGAAGTGCCCCAAGAAACTCGTCTGGCTGGAAGGCTACGGACACAACAACATTTCGTCGTCGCCCGAATACGCGGCGGAAGTGGAAAACTTTATAAAAAATCCGAAATTATGAAAAAAGCTCTTGTAATACTTTTCGACAAAGTGGAGGAATTGGAGGCAATCGCCCCCGTGGACATTCTGCGCCGCGCCCGCGTGGACGTGACGACCGCCGCCCTCGGCGACTCCCTCGAAATCATCGGCAGAAGCGGAATCGCAATCGACGCCGACGAACCTTTCGAGGAGGCTCGCAAAAAAAATTTCGACGCGGTAATCCTCCCCGGAGGGCCGGGGGTGTACGACATTCTCGACATGCACCCCGACGACATCGCCCCCATGCGCGGGCTTTTCGAACGCCATTTGAACGGAGGGAAAATTGTGGCGGCAATCTGCGCGGCGCCCATGGTGCTTTCGGAAATGGAGATTTTGAAGGGGAAAAAATGCACGGCGCACCAGTCGGTCGCCGACAAAATCGAAAACGCCGACGTTTCGAAAAACGTCGTGCGCGACGGCTGTGTTATTACCTCGCGCGGCGCGGGAACGGCTGTGGAATTCGGGCTTGAAATACTCGCGGCTCTCGAAGGAGAAAGCGTCGCCGGCGAAATCGCAAAATCAATCTGCTTTTCAAAATAGATGCTCGACGAAGAGGCAATTCTTGACGGCGCGAGAAACGGAAACGAAAGTTTCCTCGTGGCGAACGTCCTTGCAATGACGGCGATTCCCGCGCTTCTGCTCGGCGGCGGCTCGGCTCTCGCGGGCGGGCTTTTCCTCGCGTTCGGGGTGCTTGCGCCGCTGAACGTGCTTGCGTACTCTCGCGGCTGGGCGGACGCGCCCAAGCACACTTTCGCGCTCTACCTGCTTGCGCTTTCGCCGCTGATTGCCCAGCTTGCGCTGACGCTTGCGGGCGGCCCAGCCCTTGCGGAGGACGCAAACGGAAACCTGACACTCGCGCAAACAAACGCGCCGATAGTATCGGCGGCGTTCCCGTTCTCGGCGGCGGTGTTTTCCGACCTCGCGAATCTGGCGGCGGCGGCGTGCGGGCTGTCGATTCCGTTTATCACAAGCTCGCGCTACATAATACGCAAAATACTTTTCGCGGGCGCGTGCATGGCGGCGGGGCTGTCGGTTTTCGGACTGCTGAAAATCCCGCTCGAAGGCGTCCCGCAAGTGCCGCTTCCGTCGCTCGGCGAGCACTCGTTCTCCACTTTCGCCGACGCGCCGCAGTGGGCGGCGTTCGGCATGCTCTGGCTGGGGGCGGCGTTCGCGACGGCTCTCGGCTCGCCGCAGAGGTTCAGGCTCGAAACTTTCGCGACGTCGCAGAGACTCGCGGCGGTCGCGGTGGCGGCGGCGATTCTGCTCGGCATTCTCAAAGCGGGGACGCCCGTCGAAAAAACGCTGTCGCTGGCGCTCGCGGGCGCGTCGTTTGCGCTGCTTGCGCTCGACACGCTTCCGACAAAAAGAAACGCCGAACGCAACGCGGCGGCAAGGCATTTGAAGTCGGAATACAAACTGGCGCACCTCGCAGTCCCCGCGGCATGCTACGCGGCGGCGGCACTTGCGGCTTTCGGCTTCGCCGCAAAAACGGTCTCAGACGCCGCGGCGGACGGCGCGGGCGGACTTTTCGAAACGTCGATGCCCGCCGAAATCCGCGCGGGAATTTTGGAGGACTCGCGCAGGCTCGCCGAAACCGCCCCCGCCACGGGCTGGGGAAGCGCGTCCTACAAAACGCTCATGGCGTTTTCGCAGGGCGCGGACTTGGGCGGCGAGCCGACGGAATCGCCGCGCTCCGACCTTCTGCAAAAACTGGTCGAAAACGGGAAAGTCGGATTAATTCTTGCGGCAATCGCGCCGATTTTCCTGTTTGCGGGAACGCTGTTCGGAGGCGGATTCTCGGCGGCTTCGCTTGCGCTTCTGCTCTCGGCGGCCGCGGTCGCGGCGGCGGGAGTCGTAGACGCGCCGTTCCAAAGCACGGCGGTGTCGGCAAGCTTCTGGATAATCGCGGCGGCGGCGTACAAATGGAAGAGGTCGAAATAGGCACAAAATTTGCGCCGAAATGCGAATAATGTTGATTCGCGCGGGACATAATCCAAAAATAACGGGAATATTATTATGAGTTCGGAAAACAAAAAACTTACGGCTTCGGGGCTTCCGCGAATGGACGTCCACGAATGCACCGAAAAAATACGCATCACCGACGACGGCGAAGCCTACTACGGAATCACGAAAAAAGCGGCAATGGCGGAGGCGTCGCGCTGCCTGCACTGCCCCAAGCCCCGCTGTCAAATAGGCTGCCCCAACCACATCAACATACCCGAATTTGTATACGAAATCGCAAACGGCAACGTGGCGGAGGCGGCTAAAAAACTCGCAACGCAATCGACGATGTCGGCGATATGCGGGCGTCTCTGCAACCAAAGCAAGCAGTGCGAAGGCTCTTGCGTGCTCGGCATACGCGGCAAGCCCGTGGCAATCGGCGCGCTCGAACGCTTCGCCGCCGACTATGTGAGAATCAACGGGCACACGCATATCCCCGAATGCAAGCCGCCGACCGGCAAGCACACGGCGATAATCGGGCTTGGACCCGCGGGCATCACCGCCGCCGAAAAGCTCTCCGAAATGGGGCACGCGGTGGAGGTCTTCGAAGGGCGCGACCTCCCCGGAGGAGTTACGATGTACGGCATTCCCGAATTCAGACTCCCGCGCGAAATCGTCTTCGAAAGAATCTCGCGCCTCGAAAAAATGGGCGTCAATATCCACTACGGAATCGGCATAGGCGAGCCGCCGTACAGCCTCGACGAACTGCGCGAACGCTACGACTCCGTCCTTGTGGCGACGGGCGCGTGGCGTCCGATAACAATGTACATCGCGGGCGAATACGCAAAGGGCGTCTACACTTCGAACGAATTTTTGGCGCGTTTCAACCTCTCCACAATGGCGGGCGACAGAATGATGGTATCGCCCATACACGCCGAAAACGTCATTACAATCGGCGGCGGAAACGTGGCGATTGACACGTCGAGAGTCGCGCTCAGGTGCGGGGCGAAATCGACGGTGGTTTACAGACGCTCTGTCGACGAAATGCCCGCGCGCGCCGACGAAATCGAAATAGCCCGCAGCGAGGGCGTGGAGATAATCGGAAACACGCTCCAAAAGAAAATTTTGTACAACAAGTCGGGCAACGTCTACGGAATAGAATGCGTCAAGACGCAAATGGGAGAGCCTGACGCGTCGGGACGCCGCGTGCCCGTGGAAATTGAAGGCTCGGAATTCGTGCTCAACTGCGACACCGTCATTCTTTCGACGGGCAGCAAGCCGCGCGACCGCCTTGCCCGCAACTGCATGCACCTCAAACTGAACCCGAACGGCACGATAGCCGTAGACCCGCAGACGCTCCAAACCTCGATGGCGGGCGTGTTTGCGTGCGGCGACGTTGTTACCGGCCCGCTTACAATCGTGGGCGCGATGGTTCAGGCAAAACAGGCGGCGGAATCAATGGACAAATACCTGCGCGGAGAACTGCAATAACGCGCCTCCCGCAACGGAAAAACCGAACGCCCCGAATCGGAAAAATCGGGGCGTTTTTGTTTATGCGTGGATTGAATTGCCCAGCGAAAAAAACGCAAAACGCGCGGCAGCGCAGACACGCGCAACTGCGCAAAACTTCGCGAAAGACGCGCGGCGAAAAAGGCGCGGGCAACGCGCAAAAACAAGGCAAAAAGCAACCCGCGGCAAAGCCGCATGCGCCGTTCCCGCGCCGCAACCAAGCCCGCGCTATTTTTCGAGCGAATCGGGCGACGCTTCGCGGCGCAGTGTTGCGATGAATTTTACGAGCTTGCGCGTGATGTCGTCTTCAAGCGCGTGCTCCATTTTGCACGCGGCGGAATCGGCGGCGTCGCTATCGACGCCGAGGAAGTCCGTAAAAAAGCCCTTCAACAGCTCGTGCTTGCGGCGGACGTTTACGGCTACCGCGCGGCCGTCTTTTGTAAGTGAAACGGGCTTGTATTTTTCGTATTCCACAAGTCCGCGCTCGGAAAGCGAATTGAGCGCGGCGGTGACGGAGGGTTTTTTTACGGACATTGCTATTGCGATGTCCGTCGGACGCGCAGTACCGTTTTTGGCTTCCAGCGAGGCTATCGCTTCGAGGTAGTCTTCGAGATTTTCCGATAATTTGTGGGGGTCGTCGTCCATTGGTTGCGGGTAATGGAATTTGTTTTTTGGGGCGTTGTCAAAGATAAAAGCGCGGCGGGCGCAAAAAAAGCTAAAAAACACCTTGACAAAGCGGACGGTCGGGACAAACTTATGAGACTTTCAAAATTGACCGATGGTGTAATGGTAGCACAAAGGTTTCTGGCACCTTTTGTTGGGGTTCGAGTCCCTATCGGTCAACCATTTTGAAAAAAAGGAATCGGAGCAAAACCGATTCCTTTTTTTGTATCCGCCGCGCTCCCCGCCCGAAGCAAAACCCGCATGCGCAGGACGCGGCGCGGATCTGCGCAAAAGGCACAGGGGCGTCATTCGGCGATTCGCGTAAAATACGGAAGCCGCTCTATGGGCGCGTCAATCTTCACGCTTCTGCCGCCGTCGAAGACATTGCCAAGCTCGTCGCGCCACTTGCCCTTGGGCAGACGCACGGTTCTGGAATCTTCGTTTGTTATGACGGGAGCTACAAGGTATTTGTCGCCCAGCATGAACTGGTCTACGACATCAGCAAGCCCCTCGTTCGGGAACTGGTATTCCATTGCGCGGACGATAGGCTCGGCGGTTTTTGCGCTGTGGCGGGCAAGCTCCAAAATGTAGCCCGCAAACTTGGTGTGGAGCAGCGCGGCGTCGCGGCAGAGGTCGAGGTGCTTTTTGTCGAGAACGCGCCACGGCGCGAGCGAAAACTGCATCATGGGCATCAACGCCGAAACCTGCGCGTAGCGCACAATCAGCCGCTGGTCGAACTTGGAGCGGTCGATGTCGGCAAAAGAGTTGACCTCCCCGCCGCCAATCATGTCGGGGCAGGTGTAGGCGTAGCCGATAAGCCCCGCCGAGAGCATGTGCGGCACAAGCTTTTGCATATCCTCCCAACGGCAACGCTTGTCGTGAAGCCGCTGGACGAGGGCTTTGCCGCCCATTTTCCAAGTCGCGCGCATTTCGTTGTACTCGAAGCGGTAGCCCAGCTCCGCCCAGCCTTTTGTGTAGTCGGACGGAGTTTTTTCGGGCGAGGAAAATTTTACGTTCGCGCCCCGCACATGGTGGACGTCGCCGCCGTCGAATTTGAAGCCGTCAATGCCGAAATCATTTTGAAGCTTGCGCAGGCGGGCTTCGAGGCTGTCGAGAGCCTTGGGGTTTGTGGCGTCGTACGACGCGCTGAAACCGCTCCACCACGGAATTATGGCGGCGCGGTTGCGCTTCCCGCGTTTGTCCATGAGCAGCACGCCCGCCCTTTCCAATTCGAGGAACTCGGCTCCCGCAGGGCCTACGAACGGGCCGACCCAGTAAATGGCCTTGTAGCCCATGTCGTGGATTGCCTTGTTGAGGGCTTTGGGGTCGGGAATTTTTTTTGCGTCGAAATCGAGCATGCCGTAGTATCTGTCCCAGCCGCCGTCAATCATCAGCACGCCGCAGGGGAAGCCGTTTGCGGCGATGTCGCGCGCGTACTTCAAAATGTTTTCGGTAGACTGCTCCCTGACAAGCTCAATCCAAGTGTTGAACTGCGGCTTTGTAAAAAACTCCGCCGGCGGAATTTTCCCGTCGGGGGCGAAATGCCTTTTTGCGGCGGCAAGAAACGCGTCCCTGAGAGTGCTCCCAGCAGCGACGGGTTCGAGCTTTTCATAGTCGGAAGCCAGCGTGATTACGCCGTCTTTTGCGTCGAGCGCAAAGGGCTTTTCGCTCCAAACGTAGCGGCCTTTCGACGAAAGCAGAAATGGAGCCGCCTGATTCGACATGTGCGAGACGTTCAAATCGACTTTTTTCTTCAAGGTCGAAAACGGCATTTGGTCGCCCAACATTGTCGCCGCGCCGTACCATTTTTCGCCGTCGAGCGGGGTTATCGTCGAAACGTGCGCGGAAAAAAGCGACTGCGCCGCAAGCAGAAAGGGAATGAGTTTTTTTACCATGAAATAGCGGAATGTTCTATGCGGAAATTTTGCCGCGCCCGTTCCAAGAGGTCAAGTGTTTGTTTACTTGACAGTTGAACCTTCCGCGCCCGCCCTCCCCCGCCGTTTCCGCGCGGCATTTGCCGCTCCCCCAAAACGCCGAAGCCGCGCGGCGGCAATCGGGAACGCCGACTTCTGCGAAGCTCCGACGCCGACGCGCAAAACGCATTTTTTTTCTCGCAATTTGCGCCCCCCGATATTTCCTTGTTTCAATATGAAAAATGTTGCGGTTATCGACTACGGAATGGGCAATTTAATGAGCGTTCTCCGCGCCTGGCAGCGCGTCGGCGCGAACGCGCGAATCATCTCCGCGCCCGCGGAAATCGCGGACGGCGACATTCTCGTATTCCCCGGACAGGGCTGCATTGTGGACACAATCAAGCTGCTCAAATCGACCGGCTTCGACGACGCCATTCGCGGCTGGATTGCCGCCGACAAGCCGTTTTTCGGCATTTGCCTCGGCTTGCAGGCGCTCTTCGAATACTCCGAAGAGGGCGACGTGGAATGCCTCGGCATTTTCAGGGGGCGCGTCAAAAAACTGCGGCTCGACAGAAAATTCAAAGTGCCGCACATGGGCTGGGACAACATCGCGTTCAAACGCGCGGGCAACGAAAAACTGCTCGACGGAATCGACGATGCCGACCAGTTCTACTTCGTCCACAGCTATTTTGTTGACACGCCGCAATCGGAAATCGCGCTGGGAACGACGGAATACGGCGGGCAGGCGTTCACAAGCGCAATCGCGCGCGGAAACCTTGTCGCCACGCAGTTCCACCCCGAAAAGAGCCAGTCGAAAGGCCTGCAACTCTACGCAAACTTCCTCGCGAACGCGCGGTAGGATTTTTTTGTTGCGAAATTTCCGCAAATTTCAATGATAGTTTAAATTGTGAACATGACAAAACCCGAAAACGCAAAAATCATCTTAAACGAAAAGACTTACGAGCTTCCCGTCGTAGAAGGCACGGCGGGCGACAAGGGCATAGACATCTCGAAGCTCCGCTCGCAGACGGGCTACATTACGCTCGACGAAGGATTTGCAAACACAGGGTCGTGCAAAAGCGCAATCACATACATCAACGGCGAAAAGGGAATCCTCTGTTATAGGGGAATTCCGATTGAGGTGCTCGCGGAAAATTCGACGTTCATCGAAACCGCCTACCTCATAATTTACGGAGAGCTTCCCACGCGCAAACAGATGAGCGCGTTCTCGCAAAAAGTGCTCCGCAACGCAAGCCTCCACGAGGGCATGATGCACTTCTTCGACGGCGGATTCCCGTTCACGGCGCACCCGATGGCGATTCTGTCGTCGCTGCTGAACTCGGTCGGCTGCTACTACCCCAACATGGTCACAAACCACAGGGAGCAAGACTTGGAGCACTTCGACGACGCCGCCGCGCTCCTGCTCAGCAAAGTCCGCACGATTGCAGCAATGGCTTACAGAATGAAAAACGGGCTGCCCCTCATCTACCCCAAGCGCGACTTGGGATACAGCCAGAATTTCCTACACATGATGTTCACCGAGCCGTACCACGAGTACTACCCCCACGACGACATCACGAAAGCCCTCGACCTTATCCTCCTGCTCCACGCAGACCACGAGCAAAACTGCTCCACATCGACAGTCAGAATGGTCGCAAGCTCCGGCGCAAACCTGTTCGCCTCGGTTTCGGCGGGCGTCTGCGCGCTCTGGGGCCCGCTCCACGGCGGCGCAAACCAGCAGGTTATCCAGATGCTCGAAGAAATCCACCGCAGCGGCGACGACGGCAGCGCGTTCGTCAAGGCGGCGAAAGAGGGCAAGGCGCGTCTGATGGGCTTCGGACACAGACTCTACAAAACATACGACCCCCGCGCAAAAATCCTCCGCGCCGCGGCGGAAAAGGTGCTGAAAATCGTAAAGGTGAAGGACCCGCTTCTCGACATCGCCCAAAGGCTCGAAGAAATGGCGCGAAGCGACGACTATTTTGTGTCGAGAAACCTCTACCCCAACGTCGATTTTTACAGCGGAATCATTCTCAAAGCAATCGGAATGCCGACCGACATGTTCACGGTGATTTTCGCAATCGGCAGAATGCCCGGGTGGATTGCCCACTGGCGCGAAGTGGCGTCGCAGGTAAAGGGCAAAATCAGCCGCCCCAGACAGATTTACGTGGGCGCGCCGATTCGCGACTACGTGAAAATGCGCTACCGCGAGGGCGAAATTCCCTCGGATTGGGAGGACGACGACCACAAGTCTTTCGGCGGCGGCTCTTCCGAAAACGCATCCGCAAAGGCGTAATCAAACGCATTTGAAATTTCCGACGCGCGGGCAACCGCGCGTCTTTTTTTTTTGCGCCCGCAGACGGCAAAGCGCAAATGATGTGTGCCCGAAAAATAG
>DHMA01000136.1:12230-14272 GCA_002405555.1 Opitutia bacterium UBA4654 | reverse complement strand
ATATTTGTCAATTCCTTTTTGCGGTTTTGTTTTTAGGCGTTTTTATCTCCGCGGGCGATTCTTATACTGTTGACTATTTTGCGCCCGTTTTCAATTATCGGGCAACTAATTCAACCGCGTTTATTAATCTGTATATGAAATTCTTGTCGCTTATTTTTCTCTTTGCGTTCATTTCGGCGGGCACGCTTTGCGGCGCGCAAAATTCGGCGTATGCCGTCCTCGGCGGAGACGTCCCGATTGAGATTGTCGAAGCTCCTAAGGGCGTTCGCGTGCTCCACCGCACTTGGGGCGCGGAGGCTGAGCGCAAAAACTCCGTGCGCATTTATGCTCCCGTGTCCGACGGCGAGTGGCGCAGGGTTGCGGTCAAGCTGAAAGTTCCCGCCGACTGCAAGTCCGTGTTGTCTTTCGGCGGCGACGGCGAAAAATCGCCGTCGGGGCGTCCCAGAAACGCCGCCTTTTTCGACAACGTTTCGATAGGTTCTGTTCCGCTTTACAACGGCGATTTCGAAAAGGGAAACGACTCTTGGCGTGTGGAGTCGGGCGGGAATTTCCCCGCGAAGATTGGCGCGTATCCGCGGGCAACGGGCGCGGAGCACGGCGTGTTTGCGGCGCGGGCGAGTTCGTTCGGCGCGGTGCGGCGGACTGTTTCGCTTGAAGGCGGCAAGGTATTCGAGCTTGCGTTCGACGTTCTCGGCGCGAAGCCGTCGGACTTGGAGACCGACTTCCCCCTCGGTCTCGGAAAATTCGCCAACGCTTCGTCTTCCGATTTCGCGCAAATGCGCAAGCTGCCGAAAGGGGCGATGCTCGGCGCGTTTCTCGAAAAGCTTTCGGGCAATGCGGGCGTTTCGGAATTTTGCGGCATAAAGTTCGACATTGCAAATCCCGCGGCGAACGGCGGCAAGTTTGTTGTGGCGTTGAAGTCGGGGGCTGCTCCCTCCGCGCCGTCGTCTGTCAAGCTCGGCGGAATTTCGCGGTCGGGGCGGTACATTTACGTTGTGCACGCGCTGGCGAATCCCGACAGAATGCAGAAAGGCTGGTATTTTGGTTCGTTGAACATCGAGTATTCCGACGGGGTGAAAAAAGGCTTCAAGATACGCTACGGGATTGACACCGACGTTTACCGCGCGGCGAATCGCGCTCTCCGCAACGGGCGAATTGCGTTCTCCGCGGACGGCGGCGCGCTTTACATGAGCCGCTTCCCGCTCGACGCCAACAGGCGCGTCGAGAAAGTGTCGTTTGCGTCGTACGGAAACGCTCCGTGGGTTGTTGTTGCGGCGACCGTTTCGGACAAAAAGGCGCACCCGTGCGAGACGACCACTCCGAAGGGAAATCCCGACTGGGTGCTTGCCGACATTCCCGAAGACCACCCCGTCAGGGCGGGCAGCGCTCTCGACCTTTCGCCGTTCCTTCCCGACGCCGAGGCTGGGGCGTTCGGCAGGGTCATTGTTTCGTCGCGCGGCACGATGGCGTTCGAGAAAAATCCCGACGCCGACGTCAGGTTCAAGGGCTACACGTTTTATCCGCATTCGCTCGTTTTGAAGTACGACTTCGAGACCGCCCGCGACAACATGCGCAAGTACGCCGCGCAAATCGGTAGGAACGGCTACAACCTTGTGCGCATAAATTTCGACTACCTGAAAGCCGACTCGAAACGCGCCGAACGCGCCTTCCGCTACGACGAGTTGGACTTCCTTATCCGCGAGCTGAAACGCAACGGCGTCTACATACACCTGCCGCTTGCGTGGTACGACATCGGCACGAAAAACTACTCGTTCCCCCAGCGCAACGACGTGAAAATCCGCGCGATTTTCGGCGAGCCGGAATCCCGCGCGATGTGGCGCGAGACCGCCGAAGAGCAGCTCAACCACGTCAATCCGTATACGAATCTCGCGTGGAAGGACGACCCCGTTTTCCAGCTCTTCGAGTACTACAACGAGCTTTCGATTTGCCACAACAAGTTCGACGAATTTTCGTCCGCGACGCAAAAGCTGTTGACCGACCGCTGGCGCGTGTGGCTTGAAAAACGCTACGGCACGGTCGGA
>DHMA01000136.1:11251-12185 GCA_002405555.1 Opitutia bacterium UBA4654 | reverse complement strand
ACGGCACGGTCGGAAAGCTCAACGACGCGTGGCGCGGGAAGCCGTGGGCGAAGCGCGGCGGCTATCCGTTGAAGTCGTTTGCCGATGCGCAGTGTCTGACTGCGGGCGCGGACTGGGGGCGTTTCTGCCGCGAGGCGGAGTCGGAGTTTGCCGACTTCTGCAAAAAGGTCGTGCGCGGCACGGGCTACAAGGGCATAGTTTCGCAGCGCAACTTGGGCCGCGCCGTCTACGACTCTTGGGAGCGCGGCGGTTTTTCCGAAAACGTCATAGTGAACTCGTACTACGAGCACCCCGGCGGGCTGTACACGCCCGACGCCGACCACACCTGCAATCAGGAGTCGTCGATAGCGCGTTCCGCGGGCTACTGGCGGGCGATTGCGCTTTCCAAGCACGCCGACCGTCCGCTTTCGGTAACCGAGTACAACCACTGTTATTGGAACAGGCACCGCTTCGAGATGATGTCGGTCTTCGCGCCGTACTCGGCGTTCCAGAATTTTTCGACGCTTATAATCCACGCCAACGCGGTTTCGTGGCGCGGCGGCTGGAAGTCGAGGCTGTCGCCGTTCAACGTCGCCGATTCGCCCGCGATTCGCGCGGCGGAGCTGTTCAACCAGTGCTTCTTCATGCGCGGCGACGTTAGACCCTCCGAGCACAGGGTGGACATGCTCATTGGCAAAAATTTTGTCGAAAAGGAGGACCGCGCGTTGAGTTCCATCGGCGGAGAGCAGGGGCGCATACCGCTGATTGTGGGCTTTGCGGTGAAGTCCGACGCGCCCGTTCCCGCGAATTTGAAAGGCTCGAACCCCAAGCCCGCCGACATGCGGGTTCTTCCCGAAGGCGCGGCGGAAATCGTAACCGAGGGTTGGGCGCAGCGCGTTGTGGAGTCGGACGGCGGAAGCTTCGACCTCTCCAAATTCGTCGCCGAGGCGAAACG
>DHMA01000136.1:0-11172 GCA_002405555.1 Opitutia bacterium UBA4654 | reverse complement strand
GAGAGCGACCCCGCCGCTGGCGTCTACCAGACCGACACGCGGCAAATCACAATGGACTCCAAGCGCGGAAGCATGAAAGTTGCAACCGACAAGTCTTGCGCGATAACCGTCCACGAAAACACGGCGGCGACCGCGGGCGCGTTGCGGCTGCTATCGACGACAGTTCCCGCGAGCGTCGGGCTTGCGTCGCTCGACGGCGCGGAAATCGGCAAAAGCTCGCGCCTTGTGTTTGTGTACGCCACGCAGGAAAACAACATCGACGCAATTACGAGCCTCGACGGCATTCTTTCGCTGAACGAGGGGCGCGGGCCCGTGGCGGTGCGCCGCGGCAGGGTTTGCGCCGAGTTGAAGCTCGACCCCTCCAAGAAATTTTCCGTCTACGCGCTTGCGCTAAACGGCGAACGCCGCGGGAAAGTGCCCGCCGAATTTTCGGGAGGCGCGCTCAAACTCGACATCGACAACGGGGCGTTCGCAAACGGAGCTCCGACTTTCTTTGAAATCGTTTCAGAATAAAATATGTTCAAAAGTATCGTTTTGTACTCGAAAATAATTTCGGCTTTCGCGGCGTTCTGCGCCGTCGCGCATTGCGGCGCGGCGTTTGCGGCGGAACGCGACTCGCTGCGAGACTGCGGCGCGAGAATCGCCGTTGCCGCCGATTTCCCGCTTTTGTGCGGCGATGCGGAATCGGCAAGCGTCAGGGAGTACAAGTCGAAAGGCGCGGGCGGCAAGACAAGCCATGTGCTGTTTGCCGAGCATTTCAACGCCGACCCCGCCGCGTGGGAGGAGATGAAGTTTTCGTTCGTGCCGTCGGAATCGGGAGTCGTGCGATTTTCGCTTTCGGGCGTCGAGAAGCGGCGCGGGGCGTCCGTCCGCAAGCTCGCGTCGTACTACGACGACCTGAAAATCGACGGCAAACCGCACCCCAACGGCGGCTTCGAAAAGGGCTTTGCGGGCTTTTCGTTCGCGAATCCCGCGCCGAAAATCGCGTTCGGCTCGAACCGCGCGGCGGAGGGCGGGGCGTGCCTGCGGGCGTGGTCGCGCACCTACACATGCGCGACGCTGAAAGTGGAAAAGGGAAAGCCCTGCGAAATTTCCGTCATGACGCGCCCCGCGGGAGAGCTTCCCGAAATCGAGGACGTTTTTGTGGACATTTCCGCCGCCGCAAATTCCGTCGCCGACTCCTTTCCGAAGACGGGCGCAGCCGCTTTCGACGGAATCAATTTCCGTCTTGCGGGCGCGGACGGCGCGGTGAAAATTCTGCGCTTTCCGCCGAAAAACGGCAAGCCCGCCAAGATTTCGGTGGGCGGCGAAAACAGGGCGGGGCGCTATCTCTACCTCCTCCACCGCATGGACAATTCTACGTCGAAGCCCGACGCCTACATTGCGTCGGTCGTAGTGAAGACCGCGGGGAACAAGCCCGTCAAGCGTTTCGTGAAAATCGACAGGGACTGCGGGCGCAAAAACGCCTACGCGCCCGCGCACAACGCAAAGGCGGTGTTCTTCGGCGACGCCGAAAACAAAAGGGACGTCTGGTATTTGTCGCGCTTCGAGACGGGCGGGCTTACCGACGTCGAGGAGATAACTTTCAACACTTGGGCGGACGGCGACTGGTCGATAGCAGCCGCCACGCTTTCCGACACCGACGTCCCGACTTTCGAAATCTGGAAGCCCTCGCCCGACAAGTGGGCGGCGGCGGACATTCCCGCGAAAATGTCGGTGCTCGAAAACTCCGCTCTCGACCTCTCGCGGTTTTTTCCCGACGCCGAGGCGGGGGCGTTCGGCAGGGTTATAGTCTCGCCGCGCGGCACGATGGCGTTCGAAAAAACGCCCGAACGCGACGCGCGTTTCAAAAGCTTCACGATGTCGCTTGCGCCGTTTTTCAGAATAGCCGACATCGACGCCCGCAAGCGTTCGCTCAAAAGCTACGCCGCGCAAATCAGGCGGGCGGGCTACAACTGCGTCCGCATGGAGTTCGAGCAGTTCAAGAGCCATTCAGAGCGCAAAAATTTCAAAACCACAATGGACTGCCTCGACTACTTTTTTGCGGAGCTGAAAAAAAACGGCGTGTATGTCCACCTTGTAATCACTTGGCAGGAGCTGGGCGAGAGGGGCTTTAAAATGGGCGAAATGCGCGACGACTCCAAACTGCGCTGTCTCTTCGGCGACAAGACCGCGTGGCGGGCGTGGCGGAATGTCGCCGAGCTTCAGCTCAACCACTTCAACCCGTACACGAACCTCGCGTGGAAAGACGACCCGATGTTCTTGCAGGTGGAGCATTTCAACGAGCTTTCCATTGTGCTTTCGCGCCTGAAACGCGGCGCGCCGCGCACGCAGAAACTCGTGCTTTCGAAGTGGCGCAAGTGGCTCGAAAAAAAGTACGGCACGGTCGAAAAGCTCAACGAGTCGTGGAACAGAAAGGGCTTTGTGTACAACAGCGGCGCGTTCAACTTCTCCGATTTTTCCGAGGTCGGCGAGCCGTTCGTGAAAAATCCCGACTGGCAGGAATTCGCGCTCGAACGCAAAACGCGCTTCCTCAAATTCTGCAACAAAACCGTCCGCGAAACGGGCTACAAGGGGATAATCGCAAGCGAGAACGTGGCGTCGTCGCCCGCGCAAAACGTGCCGCGCGGCGAAATGTTCGAGTCCATAATTTCCAACACGTATTTCGCGCACCCGACGGGGCTTAACACAAAGGACGCCGCGACGCGCCAGAACAGCTGCATAGGCGACGCCTTCCCCAACCTCGGCTCGGTGCTTTCGCGCCGCTTCGCCGACAGGCCGATAGGCATTACCGAATTCAACCACTGCTGGTGGAACATGCGCAGATACGAGGTTTTGGGCACGTTCGCGCCGTACGCGGCGTTCCAAAACATGTCCATGCTTACAATCCACGAAGACATTGTTCCGTCCGACGTGAACGGGCTTCTTCCGCCGCATTTGAAACTCAACCCGTTCAGAATCTGCCGCTCGCCGATTGTGAGGGCGTCGGAACTGCTCTCGGCGTGCTTCTTCGTGCGCGGCGACGTCGCGCGGGCGAAGTCGCGAGTGGACATGGTTATGGCGGGCGAGTATTTCGAAAAGAACCCGATTGAGTCGCAAAAGGCGGTCAACAGCGAGCAGATGAAAGTAGCGCTGATTACGGGCTTTGCCGTCGACTGCGGCGGCGCGCGTCCCGACTCGTTGAAAAGCCTTGCTCCCAGGCCCGCCGACATGCGCATGCCGCCGATAGGCAGCTCCGACACAATCATGGAGGCGTGGTTTCAGGACGTAGTACCGAACGCCGACGGCGGGGGCTTCGACCTGCGCGGCTTTGTCGCAAAAATGCGCGAAAATAAAATCCTGCCCGCGGGCAATTCCACCGACGTATCGCGCGGAATTTTCCAGACCGACACGGGCGAAATCACGATGAACGTTCCCGAAAAGAGCCTGAAAATTTCCACGCCGAAATCGCAGCTGCTCGTTTCCGAAAGCGGCGTCGGCGCGGACTTGGGAAATTTGAAAGTGCTGTCGTCGTCCGTTCCCGCGGCGGTCGCGGCGGCGTCGCTCGACGGTCTCGATTTGGGCAAAAGCCGCCGCCTTGTCCTAATCTACGCGACCGCCGAGGCGAACACGGACATGAAAACCTCGTTCGATTTCCTGCGCATGCTCGATTCGGGCAAAGCCCCGATTCTCCTGAAAACGGGAACGCTCAAAGCCGAGCTGAAACTCGACCCGACCGCGAAATACGCCGTCTACCCGCTTTCGCTCGACGGCGCAAGGCGCGGGCCGATTTCCGCGAAATCCGCCAGCGGAGTCTTGAAGCTCGAAATAGACACTTCCAAGCTTCCGCACGGCGCGACTACGCTTTTCGAAATCGCGGCCGTCGGAAAGTAAGTCCGCCTACGCCCGAAAAAACGCGCCGCAAATTTAAAAATGCGGCGCGTTTTTTTTGCGGCAAATTTATTCGAAAACCGCGAGCGGAAATTCCGACGGCGTGGATTCTATTTTCGCCTTCGCCGCGGAATTGGTAAGCCGCGCGTCGGCTTCGGGCGAGTCGGGGTCGTCGAAGTCGTCAACGATTACGCCTATTCCCATTACGGCGTTGGCGGCGAGCTTTTGCGGAAGAATTGCGGTGGCTTCGAATTCGAGTTCGAGCGTGTATCCGCCGTCCGTCTTTCTGAACGCGCCCCTGACGTCGTCGGCGAACGTGTGCACTTTTGCGCCGAGAATGCCGAGCGTAAGCTGCACGTCGGGCACGGACAGCCTGTAAATTTTCGCTTCGTCCGAGCCTTTCGTCTTCCAGATTTTGAAGTGCCAGTCGTCCGCGCCGAGCCTCCGTTCTTCGGGCGTGTCGGCGGCGTCGGCAAGGGGGTCGAAAACAATCTCGACGGCGTCGGCATGCGCTCCCGCGTCGGCGGAGTCGCCGTCGGCTTCGAGGAATTTGTCGTCGCGCACAAAGACTGCAATCCGCAGCTTGTCGGCGTCGCGCAGAATTTTGTAGCCCGCGGAAAACTGCGCCGCCGTCGGGTTGATTCCCCTGCTCCACAGCTTTTCGGAGCGTCTCATGTTGTCGAGCCTTATAAGCGGAACGCCCTCCCATTTGTCCCAATTTTTGCCGATTTCGCCGAAGTCTTCGCGCGTATTTTTTACGAGGAGAGCGCGGAAGCTTTTTGCGTAGGTGAAGTCGCGCTTTACGGGCGACGAGAGCGAGAGCGAAATTTTTTCGGCGAACTTTTTTATAGCGGTGTCGACGATTTTCGCGGGCGCGGAAAAGACGAATTTCCGCGCGTCGTTTTCGGCAATCGCAAAGTTTTGGGAGTCGCCGCGAAGCCCGATTTTTCCGCGCATTTCGGCGGTGTAGGGGTTGTCCGCCGAGACCGAAAATTTGCCCGCCGAAACCGGCGCGAACTTTATCTTCGGCAGAATCGGCGCGTTGGATTTCCACTTCGCCGACTTCAACGCCGCCGCCAGTTCGCCCGCGTTTGCCGCCCTCAGGAATACGGGGAAAATCGAGAGGCGCAGGCGGTCGGAGCCGTCGGCGTTTTTGTCGAAGCTTCTTTCATGCCCCATGATGTCGAAAAGCTCCGTTCCGCGCGGCGCGGCAAACGACATTTCGGGCGGGCGCATTGTCCCCCTGTCGAACTCCTTTTTGCACGCCCAGATTGCGGCAACCGCCTTGCCCGCGCCGTCGTCGAATACAAAACAGCGCGTGTCGGCAAAGAGCTTCAATTCGAAGAGGAAATCCGAATCTCCCAGAAGATTGCCGAGCGTGTTCGGCACAATGTGATACGCGTAGGGCGAAAGCGTTGCGTCCATCTGCGACACCCCGTAGTTCGAGGCGTTCATCGATTTTATGTTCGCGTACTTCAAGCCCACAAGCCAAGTGCGCGCGCGCAGGGCGGTTGCAAGCCTTTCGCCGTGCCCGATGTCGTAGGTGTACGGAAGCACGCCGCGCAGGGGCTTTGCCCGCCGCTCCAAATCGGTTATAAACGGCACGTCGTAGCAGTGCACGGGCAGCCAGTGCATGCCCTCAGGCGAGTAGACGTCGATGTTTTCGTAGCCGTGTTTTTTGAAGACGGCAAAGAGGCTTTCGTATTTTTCGTCGAGGGTGGGGCGCGGATATTCGGGCGCGCCGCGGTAGATGTGCGCTCCCGCGCAGTCGTATTTTATTCCGCGTTTGCGGGTCTCTTCGAGGAGTCTGTCGAAGAACCTTATTCTGTCGTCGCGGGCGAGGGTGGACGTAATGCTTGTGGAGAGCCGCGCCGACGGATTTCCCTTTCTTACGCCCCTCGCCACGGCGCATTCAATCTCGACGAACTTTTCGAAATTTTCGCGCGCGGCAAACACGGGGTTCGCAAAATATTTCATCGCGCCTTCCGGCTCGACCGCGTTTTCCCAAACCCCGACGCCGTCGTATTTCCGCGCGATGTACTCGGCGACCTTTTCGACTTTCGCCAGATATTCGGGCGTGAGGTCTCCGCCGTCGCGCCTGAAATCGTCGAGCAGCAGCGCCTTTTTCCACCACATGTTCGGAAGCGAAAACCAGTTCGTGTTTTCGAGGAACACGAACGCCCTGCCAATCTGTTTGTCGCGCGTGATTCTGCCGACGGGCGAGCTTAGCGAGTCTATTCCGTATTTTTTAGCCTCGCGCGAAATCAGGTTGTCGCGGTTCGTGTAGCCGGCGCGCGCGCCGTATCCGAGCTTTTTGTACCACGCCAGAATTTCGGGAAAATTCTGCTGCGTGCTGAGCGGGTCAACGTAGGTGTCCACAAACAGGTTTTTGTGCCTGTGTTTGTTTTCGAGAAAATCAACGACGGCAAAGCGCGATATTTCGTAGCGTTCGCTTCCGCCGTCCGCCGCCGCGCGGGTTTTCAGCACGAACAGTCCGCGGTCGAGCTTTTCGACCGCAAGCGGAATCTTTGCCGCGCCGTCCGCGCCGCAGACGAATTCGAAACTTTCCGAAAACACGCGCTCGCCGAAGAAGTCGAAAATCTCCGCATCGATTTTCCCCCTCGCGTTCGGGGCGGCGACCGCAACGAGCCTTGCGCCCGCGGGCTTGCCGCGCTCAATCAGGTTGTTCTCGAAATCGGATTCGAAAAACACGTCCGCCGACGGAGCTTCGAAGTCGGTCGCCTTTGCTCCGCGTTCGAGCTGCATGCCGTCGAGCCTGCACACTGCGGGGAGGGCGGAGGACGCCCCGAACACGAGCGGCGAAATTTGCGGCGCGTCCACTTCGAACGTGAACTCGAAACGCCGCCAGTCGCGGCCGAGTTTGAAGGTTTTTTCGCGCCAGTTTTTCCTGTCGTACAGCCTGCCCGCGTCGGCGAGCGAGACCGTCAGCGACTGCCCGTCGGTGTCCGACTTCGCCCAGACGCTGAACGTGTACACGCCCTTTTCGAGCGCGACCGACGACGTCGTAATCTTTTGCGCCAAGTGCGCTTTCGGCGAGTCGGAGAATATTTCGAGGGATTTTTTGCCGAACTTTGCGTCGGTTTCGCAAACGCGCACGGGCTTGATTTCCCAAAGTTTTCTGTTTTGGGTCGGCATCAGAAAGTGCCTGAACGCCATGTTGCGAAGCCCCGCCTCGAACGACGGATTTTGCAGGAGGTTTTTCCCGCGCGTGTCGGGCAGCGCCGCGCGTTCTTCGAGCCAGTAGTCTATGTGCCCGATTTTCGTGCTCGACTCCCTTTCGGGCGGCGCGGGCGAGAATATTTTTTCCGAGCCGAAATCGAAATCAAGCTCCAGCCCGCCCTTTGACGAGACCGCAAGAGTGGCGAAATTTTTTCCGAACGAGAGTCTGCACGACGCTCCGCCTTTTGCGTCGGAAATAGAGAACGCGTTTTCGCGCGTGTCGGCGCGGAGCGTGATTTTCCCGAAGTTTTCGAAGCTTTCGCGCGGGGGCTTCGCCGAGTTGTCCGAAACCGCAAAGCGCGCGCCGCCGATGTCGGCGGTTGTTGCCGCGAAAAATTCGTTGGGCATTATAAACGACATCGAAACCTCCCGCGCGTTTTCGAATTCCGCGCGGAATTTCATCATGCCGTTTTCGAGCTTTTTGAGGGAGAGCATGCCGCCGTTTTCGAGGGCGAACCGCGCCGAGTTTGCGTCGGCGGATTTGCGCGAAACAATTTTGCGCTTTTTGCCGTCGGCGAAAAAATCGACTTCCGTGAACGCGCGTTGCAGGTCGGTAAAAAACAGCCGCGCGACGTTTTTTGTTTCCGAAAATCCGACCGCCGCGCCGACTGCGGAGAAATTCTTTGCGCAGACAAAATCGAGCGTGCGCTTTTCCTTGAAGTCCGCCTGCGACTCGAAAAGCGGGGCGTCGTAAATCGGCGGCGGCGTCTCCTTTGAGCACGCGCAGAAAATTTGCGCGGCGGCGAAAAGAATTGCGGGCAGTTGCAGGGGCTTCGGTGTGCTCATAAACGGAAGCAAACCCGAAAAATTCCATTATGTCAATCGAATGAGTCGCGGCGGGCGGGCGCAAAAAAACGCCCGACGTTTCCGTCGGACGCGTGTATCCAAAATAGCATCAAGCAGGCCAGATTGCCCCGCCGGTTCTCCGCCCGTTTTGGGGGTAGCTTGCAAGACCTCTTTTTATGCCTTTGCGTTGACTTTCAAATAGGGGGCCAACGCCGCAAAACACGTTTCGACCTCGTCTTTCTGCTCCTGCGTAAGTTTCAGCTCTCGGAGAATTATATTTTTTGGAATTATCCGTTTCCCGTTTTTCCACTCGAACTCGCGCGATAGCAGATTCCTGAAAATTCCGCGCTTTTGGAGAACATAGAGGTGGTGTCCGCGCAGTTGGTCTGCGCGTATGTAATCCTTTAAATTGAGCATCATAACATACTTCGCCCAAGCGTCGGTGAGAGTTCCGTCTTTGTCGCCGTTTTCGAGTTGCTCCCAAATGTAGGCAAGCAAATCGGCGTAGGCGGAACGCTCCGTAATCACGCCCTCCGTGCCGATTCTGCGGGCTTGGTGAACCCACTGGTAGCTGCCCCACGCGCTGAAAACCGTGTGGACAAGCGGCTTTTTTGCGATTTCCAGAGCCATTCGGCTGTTGCAGTCGCCGGATTCCTCCTTGATGTATCCGAAAACCTTTGGGTTGCGCTTTGCAAGCTCCAAGAGCAGCTCAACCGACGGCGCGACGCCCCCGTACGCGACTCCTCCGCCCGTTTGGATAATCACGGGACGGTTTACGCGCTTTTCGAGTTCGAGATAGTATTTACGCAAATCGTCCTCTGTTTTGCCGTCGTCGGGCGGGCGCGATATAATCGCGACGTTTGCGGAGGGATATTTTGTCGCGAGCTTTTCGGCGTGTTCGGCGCATATAACCATCTCTTCGGTATTTTCGCCCTCGCAGCCGAGCGTCGCGGTGGTCGAAGTGTTTTGGGCGGCGCGGACGACCGCCTCCATTCCCGCGAGTTTCTCGTCCGTCGAAAGCAAATCGACTCCGTCGTCGGATTGCGGGAAAATCATTCCCTGACAGCCGCATTCCGCGACGAATTTCGCCTCCTTTTCGAGAGTGGCGTAGTCAACCGCGCCCGATTCGAGGAACGGAACGGAAAGAATCGGGAACGCGCCCCTGATGCGCGGGTCGCCGCCCGACGGAGCGCGTCCAACGCCCGCGACTTTGCGGAAGTTGTCCGTTGGCGATTCGTCCAATGCCGTGCAGGCGGGCAGCGCGCCCAGCGAGAGCGCGGCGGATTGTAAAAATTTTCTTCGCTTCATGGTATTTTTTGCGTTTGCAAAGCGCGGCTATCTGTTCAATCCCAGCAAAAATTCCACGTTTGTCCGCACCTTTTTGAGCCGCTGGACGAGCATTTCCATGGCGTCGGTTGCGGGCACGCCTTTCATTGCGCGGCGCAGGGCGTAGATTTTCGACATTTCGTCGGGGTGGTAGAGCAGTTCCTCCTTGCGCGTTCCGCTCTTTTCGATGTTGATTGCGGGGAAAATGCGCTTGTCGGAAAGGGCGCGGTCGAGGTGCAGTTCCAGATTGCCCGTTCCCTTGAATTCCTCGAAGATGACTTCGTCCATTTTGCTCCCCGTTTCGACGAGCGCCGTTCCTATGATTGTCAGCGACCCTCCGCCTTCGATGTTTCTTGCCGAGCCGAAGAATTTTTTCGGCTTTTGCAGGGCGTTCGCCTCTACGCCGCCCGACATCGTGCGACCGCCGTTCGGCATGAGCGCGTTGTAAGCCCTTGCGAGCCTTGTGATTGAGTCGAGCAGAATCACGACGTCAAGCCCGCGTTCGACCATTCGGCGCGCGCGGCTTACGACCATCTCCGCCGCGTGGACGTGGCTCGACGCCTCTTCGTCGAATGTGGACGCCACAACCTCCGCGTCCACGTTCCGCTTGAAGTCCGTCACTTCCTCTGGGCGTTCGTCAACGAGCAGTATTATGAGGTGCGCGTCGGGCGCGTTGCGGCGTATCGACTTCGCCATTCCCTGCATGAGCACGGTCTTGCCCGTGCGCGGCGGCGCGACGATTAGCGCGCGCTGTCCGAAGCCGATTGGCGTCAGCAAATCGACCGCCCGCATCGAGAGGTTTTCGGGTTCTCCCGTCGATTCCAGAATGATTCTGCGCGTGGGGTAGTAGGGTGTAAGGTCGGTGAAGGGGACGGTGTTTTTCGCCTTTTCGGGGTCGCCGTCCATGACGGAAGTGATTGCCACCGCAATGGGGCAGTTTTCGCGCCCGAACTCGCGCGGCGGCATTGCGAGCGCGCCGACGGTGTGCCCGCGCTTCAGCCCGTATTTGTCCACGAACATTTGCGGAACGTACACAGAGTTCCTGCCGAGCCTGTAATTTTCCGACGCGAACGTTATCGCGCCGCCGAAGCCGTCTTCGAACACGTCGAGAGTGCCGCGCACGCGCACGAGCTTTTTGAGCGCGAACGCGTGTTTGAAGTAGTCGGCAACAAGCTCCGCCTTGCCGACTCCCGCGCGATAGGGGACGCCGAGTTTCGCGAATTTTTCGCGGATTTCGCGAATGCCCAGCTTCAAAATTTCGCCGAAGTCTGCGAGCGACTCTATCGCGCCGCAGCCGTCGATTTCGAGCGTCGTGCCCTCCGAAAATTCCGCCGCTTCCCCTCCGCTTTGCGCCGCGGAGTCCGCGCCGTTTTCGGCGGCGGATTGCGGTTTTTCCGCGTCGCCCGCCGCTTTTTCGAGGCCGTATTTTTTCACGGCGGAGTCGTTGGCGTTTACCATCAGCTCCCAATAATTCATGTCGGCAACGCTCTTTTTTGCGGGTTCTTCCGCTTCGGGCGTCGCGTCGGCTTCGGGAGATTCGGCTTGCGATGAGTCCGCGTTTTCGTTTTCGGCTTGCGTTTGCGATTGCGCTTCGGCCTGCGCCGCGTTTGCGTCGGGCGCGGCATCCGTTTCCGTTGCGGATTCCGCCTGTTCCCGCGCCTGATGTTCGTCGTCGGGCGTTTCGGACGGGTTTACGGGAATCGCCGTTTCGAAAGATTCGGGGAAGGGCGGCATTCCGAAAAATACCTGCGCGAGCCAGTTTTTAAGCGCGGCTTCGTTTCTTAGCGCGAACCATTCGGGGAGGTCGGCGGGGTTTATGAAATCGGACTCGCCGTTTTGCGACCAGCGCGGCTTTTTCTGCTTTTGCTGTTTCTGCTGTTGGCGGTTGTCGTTGCGGTTGTCGCGCCGCTGCTGCTGGTTTTGCCCGCGTTCCGCGCCCTGCTGGCGGAA
>DHMA01000218.1 GCA_002405555.1 Opitutia bacterium UBA4654 | reverse complement strand
GCGTTGAAGTGGGTGATGAACGGACGCGCCGCCGCGCCGCCCGCAACCGAGTGCAGAACGGGGGTTTCCACTTCGAGGAAGTCGCGCGACCAGAGGAATTCGCGGATTTCGCGTACGATTGCGCTTCTGAGCTTGAAGCGTTTGCGCGAGTCCTGATTGACCATGAGGTCGAGGTATCTCTGGCGGTAGATTTGCTCGCTGTTTGTGAGTCCGTGCCATTTTTCGGGGAGGGGGCGGAGCGATTTTGCGAGCATTTTGAACTCGCACACGCGGACGGTGATTTCGCCCGTCTTTGTCTTGAAGAGCTTGCCGCGCGCGCCGATGATGTCGCCGAGGTCGAGATTTTTCTTGAAGTCGTCGTTGTAGACGCCTTCGGGGAGTCCGTCGCGGGCGACGTAGAGCTGGATAATTCCGTCCCTGTCCTGAATTTTGAGGAAGCTTGCCTTGCCCATGAGCCTGAACACGAGCACGCGACCCGCGACACTCACTTCGTGCTCCGAGTTCTGCCCCTCTTCGAGGGATTCGTCGAAAGATTCAATCGCCGTTTTGCTTGTGTGCGTGGGCGTCCATTCGGCGCGGAACGGGTCGAAGCCCTTTGCGCGCATGGAGTCGAGTTTCGCCTTTCTGACGGCGAAAAGGTCGTGGGAATTGTCCTGAATAGTCTTTTGTTCTTCGCTCATTTCGATAAAAATAATTGCCCGATTTTCCCACAATCGAGCCAAAAGGCAACTTTTTTTAAGCAAATACTTTGCAAAAAACCGAAAAAATTTGTTTTTAGCAAACCGCCGATTTCCTAAAAACAAACCATTTTGTGTTGAATAAAATAAACACAAGCGGGTTTGTGTTTAGCAAAATGCCGTTTTTCTAAACACAAATAAATTTGCGTTGAACAAAATAAGAGCAAACTATTTTGTTTTTAGCAAATCGCCGATTTTCTAAAAGCAAACGCCTTTGTGTTTATTTTTCTAAAAACAAATCCGCTTGCTTTTATTAAACTAAACATTTTCTAAAAACAAATGTCTTTGTAAATATAAAAACCGCATTTTGCTTGACACAAACGCGCCGATGAGTGTAATAGCAAGATATAATTTTATGAAACCGTACATTCCGCAAAAGCTTCCGTTGGCAAATATAGACTGGTTTTCTCTTATTTCCAAAATCGGTCAGGCAAATCGCGCCATCGCAAATTTCAACGGCATTCTGAATGCAATATCCAATCAGGAGTTGCTGTTGTCGCCGATTTTGTCGAACGAAGCCGTGCTTTCGAGCAAAATAGAGGGCACGCAGGTAAACACGGTTGACGTTTTGACGTTCGAAGCGGGGGTAGACGGGGATTCCGCCGAGAAAAAAAGCGACATTCACGAAGTCATAAATTACAGAAAAGCCATATCCTATGCTTCCGAGGAAGTTGCGGTTCGCCCTGTTTCGCTCTATCTTATAAAGGAAATCCACAGGCTTTTGCTCGACAACGTGCGCGGCGCAACCAAAAACCCCGGTCAAATCAGGAAGGTACAAAATTACATTGGGTCGAGAAGCGGCGGCATAGAAAACGCGCGTTTTGTGCCGCCCGAACCGATTCTCGTGCCAGAATACATGGACAATTTTATAGAGTATCTCGGCTCGGACGACAAAGACCCGCTTGTTCAGGCCGCCGTAATGCACGCGCAGTTCGAGATAATCCACCCGTTCTGCGACGGCAACGGCAGGCTCGGTCGAATGCTTGTGCCGCTTTTCCTTTTCCAAAAGGGGATAATATCGAAGCCCACTTTGTATATAAGCCAGTATCTTGGGCAGAACGAAATGCTTTACAAAGATTCCCTGCGGGCGATTACCGAAAACGGAGATTGGACCACTTGGATTTCGTTTTTCCTCGACGCAATCAAATGGCAGGCTGACAGAAATTACATCGTAGCCAAAAAAATAATGGACTACTACGAAAGCACGAAAGCCAAAATAATAGACATTACGTCTTCCCAGCACGCGATTCTGCTTTTGGACGCCATGATTGCAAGGCCGATATTCAGGCAGAGCATGTTGAACCTCCCGTCGAATCCGTCGAGCGCAACGGTTTACGCGCTGCTGAAAAAGTTGGTGAAGTCCGAAATCGTCTCGATTTACGACAGCGGCGCGGGACGCTCCGCAACTTTGTATTGGCTCAAAGACCTCTTGGAAATTTCCGACAGCCTGTAATCCGCGTCGAAACGGTTTTGCGGCGGCGCAAAAAAACGCGCAGGGCTTGGCGGCCTTGCGCGTTTTTGTCGGGCGGGAAGCCGATTGTTTCGAATCGGCTTTTCGCGGGGTTTAGCTCAGTTTGTATTCGCCGGGGAGGGGAATCGGGTCGATGTCGTGCACTCCGAATTTCCATTCCTTGGGCGCGAGCGACAATTTCGACTTCTGCTTAATCCAGCCGTATTTGAAGTTCGTGCCCGAATAGCAGCTTTCGCGGCCCGCAATCGCCATGAGCGTAGAGCCAACCATGTCGCGCAGCATGTTGATTTTCTTGTTGTTGCGGACGCTGTCGAGCAGAACTCTGTGTTCTTCGACGAGCGCGTGCGGCAGTCCCTTCGGGGCTTCCCACGGTTTTGCGCCCGTAATGCGTTGCATGTTGTTTTCGTTCGTTTCGAGAATGCCCTTTGTGCCGACGAATCTTTCCAGAACGTAGTCTTTCGACTTCTGTTCGCGGCGGCTATAACTTGCGCAGTGCAGGCCGTTTCCGAAGTCGAAATCGACCGCGAAGTGGCTGAATCTGTCGCCGTACTGCGGGAAGGGAATGTCCCAGCGGCGTCCGCCCAGACCGTTGACTTCCACGGGGTCTTTGCCGAGCGCCCAGCGCACGACGTCGAGGTTGTGGACATGCTGTTCAACGTAGCAGTCGCCCGAAGCCCAGCGGAAGATGAACCAGTTGCGGACTTGGTATTCCATTTGCATGGGGTCGGGATTTTGCAGGCGCAGCTTGCCGCCGTCCTGAATGAAGAAGCGCGAGTTGAGCCAGTACGCCTGAACCGCGATGATGTCGCCGATTTGTCCGTCCTGAATTCTCTTGATTGCCTCGACGTATCCGGGGTGGAAGCGGCGTTGCACTCCGGGGATAACCGTCAGCCCCTTTTTGTCGGCAAGGTCGGCGATTTCGTAGAGTTCGCGAGCCTGCGTGGGGTCTACGCACGCGGGTTTTTCCACGAACATGTGCTTGCCCGCTTCCACAATCGCGCGGAGGTGGAGGGGGCGGAAAACGGGGGGCGTTGCGTGTATAACGATGTCAACGTCGGCGTCGGCGAGGAGCTGTTTATAGGCGTCCCAGCCCGCGTATTGGCGGCTTGCGGGAATGTCGAAATGCCCTTTGCAGTAGTCGAATCTGCCCTCGAAGCCCGCAAATCTCTTCATTGCGTATTCGAGCCTGTCGGGGAAAAGGTCGGCGATAGCCACAATCTTGACCGAGCCTTTCGCCGCGTCGAGAATGTTTCTAACCGCGTCCGTGCCGCGACCCGAGCAGCGGATAAGCCCGACTTTGAGCGTCGCCTTGTCTCCCGTAGCCCACGAGAATTTGGGGAGCGCGGCTGCCGCGCCCATTACCGATACCGTTTTAATTGCGTTTCTTCTGTCCATATTTTTCCCTATAATAATGTTGTTGCAGGTTGTAAAAGTTTTTACGCTACGACCGAGTCGAGGTCGCGGTAAATTTGCAGCAGTTTGCGGTCGCCTTCAAGCGACTTGTCCGTTTGTCCGTGTTCCAGCCCGATGAAGCCGCGGTAGCCTTTGTCCCAAATCTTTTTGAGGACTTTCTTGTAGTCTATTTTGCCCGTCCCCGGTTCGTGGCGCGAGGGTGCGTCGGCCATGTGGAAAGATTCTATGCAGTTCCAGATTTCGGGCTTGTCGAGCGCGTCGAGGTTGCCGACTTGCATTTGTTCGTGGAAGATGTCGAAAAGCAGGCGGCAGTGTGGGTTGTTGACGTCGCGCACGATTTTCGCGCCAAGCTCCGCTCTATCTATATAAAGGTTGGGGTGGCTTTTCGTGTTGAGGGGTTCGATTTCCATCGTGAAGCCGTAGCGTTTGCAGTAGTCGGCGCAGAAAGCCATGTTTTCGACGGTGTTTTCGTACTGCTTTTCGGGCGAAAGTTCGCTGTCGTTCGTGCCCGCGCCGATGATGAACTGCTTGCTACCGAGGCGTTCCATGACCGCGAAAGTGTTGTCCATCTGCCGCGCAAGACAGTCGCGAACCGCCTTTTTGTTGCGGATTACTTTCGACTTGTCGGGCACTTGGTTTGCGGTCATTACGGGGAAGTCTTTGTTGTTCATGGAGCTTACGCAGCCCATATCAAGCCCGACTTCGCGCGCGTACGCGCCGAGGGCGCGTTGGAGGTTGATTTCCTCCTGCTTGTAGATTTTGTCGGGGTTGACGAAAACGACGCCCTCAACCGCCCAGAAACCGTTTTCGGACAGCCATTTGAAGCGTTTGAACGGGTCTTTGCCGCAGGACGCCGCAAAGAGTCCGCGCGGGGCGAATTTCATTTTGAACTTGTCCGCCTTTGCGGTTTTGCAGCAGGCTTTGCCGCTTTTGCATTCGGTGGAAGCGCACGCGCCGAGCATTGTTGCGAGCATTGCCGCCGACATACCTCCGAAGAATTTGCGTCTTGATATAGTATTCATATATAGCAGTTGTTTTTGTTGGTTGAGTTGAAAGAGCCTTATGTTTCTCAAACGTTTGAGCCTTTGATGAGGTTGAAAATACAAAAGCCGCCCTGCAAGTCAACAAATATTTTGCTTTTTATGACACCTTTTGCGGGGCGTCGGACTGTTTTTGCGCGGAAAATCCGCTTTTATTTTGTTTTGTTTGCGCAAAAAATGTGAACGCGGGGCGTCTTGGGCGTTTTTGCCCCGCTTTTTTGTCGGCACGGCGGGGCGGCGAAATGATGTAATTATTGTTTTTTAGAATCTTTCGGATTTACGGAGTTTGCGAAAGAGAATGACGATTCACGCTCTTATTTGTTTGACAACTATTCAAGCCCGTCCATATTTTTGCCATTATAATGAAATTCGCATTTGGAATTGCTGTGTTTCAAGTGTGTGGATTTTAAACCTGCTAACCAATCCTAACAACAAAATATTATGAAGAAGACATCGTTAATATTCCTCTCGACGCTTTGCGCGTTTGCCGCAAACGCTGTGGAGGTTGCGGGCGACACGGGCAATGCCCGCCCCATTCTCTCTGATCTTGCGAACGGCGAAGACGTCGTGCTTTTGCCGAACGAAACAACTCCCGCGGGTAGCTCGAGCTTTAAAACGAAGGCAAATGCGACGACTGAAAACCCCGTTTTTAAATCTGTCACAACAAAGCCCAGCGCGGAAGGTCCGTGGGGGCTTGCGTTCGGCATGACGATAGACAGCAACGGCTCCGACAGCGAATACGCCTTTAAAAATTCGGGCGCAATGACGTGGTTTTTGAGCACTGCGGGCATGTTCAATATTAGAAACAGCGCGGCGGACGCGGGCGTTTCAAAGCTTGAAATGGGCACTATCTCCATTCAGGGCGACCCCAGTTCTGCGGGCGGAGCCGGCGTGTTGGTGGAAACCGACGCTCTCTTTACGGGCACGAGCGCGGTTTTCCAAGGCACGAACGGCAGCACTGCGGGAGGCGTCGTGATGTCGATCGGCGCCAACAACACGACTATTGTAAACGTAAACTACAATGTGGCAAAGACAACGTTTGCCCAGAAGTCGGGCATGCACGTCGGCACGGGTTCGACGTTCACTTCGGGTTCGACGTCTACGTTCAACTTCTCCGAAGCTTCGACAACCCTTTCGGTTGGCGGCACATTCAACTACGGCAATATTACAACCGGGCTTGACATGAGCGGCCTTACCACTATTTGGGCAAAGGGCACAATGGTGCTCGACAACGCGCTGAAAATCAAAAGCGGCGGTATCGTAGAAATCAAGAGCGGGCGCGACGAATTTTCGTCGGGCGCTGCAATCAGAAAGGGCACGGCGACAGGCGGCAACGGCCGCATAGTTCTTTCGGGCGGCATGCTCATGATTGCATCGAAAGACGCAATCGCCACAAACATCGGTTTGGATGCGGGCACGGACAGCTCTATTTCAATCAGCGCGGACAATTCGTTCCAGAACGTGTACTTCAACCTGAATACGCATTTGAGCCTGATTCTTGATAACAGTGCGAAGGCTTCATTTAGGGCCATCGGGCTTTATAGTGGGGCGTATGCCGATATGACAATCGAAGGCTTTGCCGCCGACAGCGTGTTCTTCGACTCCAACGCTTGGTGGGATTCAGCCCAGATTACCGCGACGGACAAAGACGGCAACGAATACCAGAAAGACCAGCTGGAACTTGTCGCGGTCGGCGAAGACTTGGCGCAGTACGGCAAATACGTTCTGAGCGTAAAACAGATTCCCGAACCCGCCACATACGCCGCCGTCTTCGGCGCGATGGCGTTGGCTCTCGCGGTATACCGCAGACGCAAATAACTTGGGTTTAACGGTTTTATTTAGCCGGACGCAAAAAATGCGTTCGGCTTTTTTTATGCCCGCTCGGAGCGGGCATGCGGGAGGATAGGCGGTTCATTTTTGCGGAACGGCGCGGTATTTTTGCGCGTTTTTGCTGCGCGGTCTTTGCTGAAATAATGAACAATCAGCCCTTTTATTTGGTTGACAACGATACATTCCTGCCGCTATCCTGCTATTATAATGAAATTTGCGTGGCAACTCCGCCGCCGTTCCATTGCAAAAATTTCAAACCCACAAACAGGAATATTATGAAAAAAACATCGTTAATTTTGCTCTCGATGCTTTGCGCTCTTGCCGCAAACGCGGCCGTTGACATTAACGGAACGACGTCTACGACAGACCGCCCCGCCGTAAAGGACATCGCCAACGGCGAAGACGTAAGGTTTGTGCCGAATGCCGACGCTCCCGAAGGCGCGTCGAACATCAGCATGGCAGGCGCAACGGTGAAGTCCATCGAACTTGCCGAAAAATCGGGCAGCGGCTACACTATCGCGTTCGGCAATGCGACAATAGATAATGCCGGCTCTGCGAACGATTTTGCGTTCAAAAACAATGACGACTTTTCTTGGTATTTAACGTACCAGACGCTGAATTTAATCAACAGCGCCTCCGACACCGCCGTTTCCAACTACGAAATGGGAAAAGGCAAGTTCATCGGAAGTGGCGAGGGTGCCAATGTTCGCGTGAACACGAATGCCGCCTTTACGGGTACTGCTTTGACTTTCGACGGCAACGACTACGGTGTGGCGTTTACAATCGGCACGGCAAACACCAAGTTCGTGAACGTAAGCTACAATGTGGCAAAGACGGAATTCCTCAAAAATTCCTCGCTGCGCATCAGAACCGGCTCTACGTTCACTTCGGGCGAAACCGCCGAATTTTCTTTCGCCGCGGGTACGTCGTTCGACATCGCGGGCACGTTCAACTACGGCAACCTTACAAAGAATCTCGACTTCTACGGCACGGGCGTTATTTGGGCAAAGGGCATGATTGTTCTCAATCAGGCATTAAACCTCAAAAGCGGCTCTGTGTTGCGCGTTGCGGAGGGCAGACCGGCTTATTCTTCGGGCGCTGCAATCAGAAGGGGCACGGCGGGCAACGGACGCCTGATTCTTTCGGGCGGCACTCTTGACATCGACACGGTTGACGCCGTGGACGTGGGCATCGGGCTGTACACAAATTCGCACAGCACAATCAGCGTCGCCGCGGACAATTCGTTCAAAAGCGTCTACTTCAACATTGCTTCGAGCCTCAGCCTGATTCTTGAAAACAACGCAAAGGCTTCGCTCAGGGGCATCGGGCTTTATCCCAACGAAACGGAAACGGCGTATGTCGATTTGACAATCGAAGGTTTTGCCGCAGACAGCGTATTCTTCGACTCCAACACTTGGTGGGACACCGCCCAGATTACCGCAGTAGACAAAGACAACAACGTCTATCAGAAAGACCAGCTGGAACTCGTGGAAGTAGGCGAAGACTTGGCGGCGTACGGCAAGTACGTTCTGAGCGTAAAGCAGATTCCCGAACCCGCCACATACGCCGCCGTCTTCGGCGCGATGGCTCTTGCCCTTGCGGTATACCGCAGACGCAAATAGGGCGGGTTGGCATTCCATTTAGCCGGACGCTTTCCGCGTTCGGCTTTTTTTATGCGTTTTGCCCGTCAAGCTTCGGGGCAACAAAAACTTGACAGCCTCGGCGGCTTGTCGGATTATTAAGGTTTTTATGAGCGAAATTTCAAAAGCATACAACCCCTCGGAAGTCGAGGACAAATGGTACAAGACGTGGGTCGAATCGGGCTGCTTCAAAGGCAAAGTCGACCCGAACAAAGAGGCGTATTCCATCGTGATTCCCCCGCCGAACGTAACGGGCGTGCTCACTATGGGGCACGTTCTCAACAATACCATTCAGGACATTCTGGTGCGCCGCGC
>DHMA01000009.1:13955-14114 GCA_002405555.1 Opitutia bacterium UBA4654 | reverse complement strand
CTCCGAACGCGAGGCGTTAATCAAAGACCCCGAAGTGCAGAACATGATGAAGCGCATGCTTTCGCGCCCGCTTCCGCCGCCTCCGAGGGATTAGCATTTTTCATAAGGTTGTATTGTCGGCGCGGATACGCGTCTGCGCCGTACGGATTGTTCCCAATG
>DHMA01000009.1:0-13882 GCA_002405555.1 Opitutia bacterium UBA4654 | reverse complement strand
CCCGCAAAACCCGCGGGGCATTTTCTTTGCAATGGGCGTTGCGGGAACGGGGGGCGGGGTGGTCGAATTGCTTGGACGGTCGGTCTGGGCGGATAGTTGTCGGGTGCTTGCGGTCGGCTTCGGAAACGGCGTTTTGCGGGCTTTTTCTGCTTTCCGATTTTCGCATTTTGTCGAACGCGCAAAATTTCCGCGCGGGTATTTAAAAAAACGGAAAGACGCCCCGAAAAGTCGGGGCGTCCTCCATATATGACTACTATCACTTTACTATCGGCGGAAAATCCGCCGCGGGAAAATTTATTCCTTTCAGTGTTGTCGTATTTTGTTATCGAAATTTTCGAAGCCGCGTTAAGCCCGTTTCGGCAAATTCTATCTGCGGTTGTTGAGCAGTATCTGCAAAATGTACCAGAAGAGCATCGCGATTGACGCAAACAAGCCCAAAGCCGCCGCCACATATTGGTCGTTGCGGTATTGGTGGATAATTGCGCTCGTCTGGTAGAGCAGGGCGATTGCCGCAAAAACCGCCATCGCGACCGAGAACCACAGCCCCAGCTGGAAGCCGAAAATCAGCGCGCACACGATTATTCCCAACGCGACGAAAAAGCCCATCGTCAAAAACGAGCCGAGGAACGAGAAGTTTTTGCCCGAAATGAACGCGTACGCCGTTATGCCGCCCGAAAGCGAAAGCGTGAGAATCGCCGCCTGCCCGATTGTGTCGGGCGCGATTGCCTCCGCCAAAATCAGCAGCGGCAGGAATACTACGGATTCCGCCAGAACGTACAGGTACAGCCCCGCGTACTGTTTGCCGACCGACGCCGGCTGAACCGCCCAGCTGCTCGCAAGCCACGAAATTCCCATGAATACAAGCAGCACCACAAGCCAGTTGCGCCCCGAAACCATCGTCTGCGCAAGCTCGACGGCGGGCTGCCAGTGCAGCAGGAACGCCTCGCACACGGCGAACGCTACTATCGCGAACGCCAAGTTGACATATGTCTTTTTCATGAACACCGAGCGCGCGTAGGACGCCTCTGCGTTCCGTTCGAACGGGGTTTCGAATGTATCTCTGTTTTCCATGTTTTGTATGTCGAAAAATTCTTGTGGATTTAAATCGAATGTATAATAACGTAATTTCAATGGAAAATGAAAGTCTAAAATCGGCTGAATTGCGCGCCGACGGCAGAACCGCCGAGCAGACGCGCGAAATCAAATTCGAAACGGGCATTGCCGCCAACGCGACGGGTTCGGTTCTCGTGTCGTTCGGGAACACGCGGGTAATCTGCGCGGCGACGGTCGAAAAGCGCGTGCCGTCGTGGCTGAATTCGGCGGTTCCGCCCAAGGGATGGATTAGCGCGGAATACGCAATGCTTCCGTACTCGACGCTTTCGCGCAAGCCGCGGGCGTCGTCGGCGAACAAAGTTGACGGCAGGTCGGTGGAAATCCAGAGGCTCATAGGGCGTTCGATTCGCGCGGTCGCCGACCTCGAAAAAATCCCGAACACGACGATTTGGCTCGACTGCGACGTGCTCCAAGCCGACGGCGGAACGCGCACGGCGTCGATTAGCGGCGCGTATGTGGCGGCGAAAATCGCGGTCAAAAAGCTAATCGCCACGGGCGAGCTTGAAGCCGACCCCTTTACCGACTCCGTCGCCGCCGTGAGCGTGGGCGTTTGCGACGGCAAGCCCGTGCTCGACCTTCCCTACGAAGAGGACAGGGACGCCGAGGTCGATTCGAACATCGTGATGACGGGTTCGGGCAAATTCGTCGAAATTCAGGCGAGCGGCGAAGAGGCTACTTTCGACGCCGACGAGCTTGCCCGCCTCATCTCCCTTGCGAAAATCGGCATAGAGAAAATCTCCAAACTCCAAAACGACGCAATCGAAAATGGATAGAAAAGCCGAAGCCGTCGGGAAATTCCGCAAGCCGTACTCGTGCGCCCAGACCGTGTACGCCGCGTACGCCTCTTCCGCGCCCGACGCGCTCGCCGAAATGGCGGCAAACAGCGGCGGACGCGCTCCCGACAACATGTGCGGGGCGTTGTACGCCGCGCTGAAAATCCTGCCCGAAGGGCGGCGCGACGCCGCAAAAGCCGAATTTGCAAAACTCGCAGGCTCTACAAAATGCCGCGAAATCAAAACGCAGTTCGGCACTCCATGCCCCAAGTGCGTGGAAATTGCCGCCGATATTCTCGAAAATCAATAACGGACTATTGTTTGCGCCCAAAACGGGAACGCGCGAAATTTTCGCCGTTCCCTTTTTTTGTTTCTGCGCCGTTTCGGCGGGCGGGTCGGCTTGTTCCCTACGCCCGTTTTATACTTACAGGGCGTTTTCGCGAACCCATTGCGCGAAATCCGCAACAGATTCAAATATCGCGCTTGTGGGGGACTTCCGCAGGGCGTTGACGTCGGCGTGCTTCGACCACGCCGCGGAAAGCGGTATCACGCCGGCTTTCAGCGAGTTGAGAACGTCGTTTACAATGTCGCCCACATAGTAGACTTTGCCGAGCGTTTCGGCGGCGTTCCAACGCTCCAAAACGTTGCGGATTTTTTCGGGTTTGACAACGCCGCTCTCGCTTCCGCATTCCAGCGCGGAAAAATAGTCCGTTATTCCGTACGCGGCAAGAGAAATCAAGAGAGACTCGCGACATTTGCCCGTAACAATCGCCATGGGGACGGAGTTTTTGTAAAGCGTTTCAAGCACGTCTTTTATGCCGTCAAACGGCGCGGGCGAATACTGTTTTGCAAGCTTCGAATAGTGCGCCAAATAGCGTTCGAAGAATTTTTCGCCGTCGGCGGGGCGCAACACTTTGAACAGCCCCAACTCGTTCGGGCCGAAATGCGAAACAATCTCGTCGCGCGTTGGCGCGGTAAGCCCGAAATCGCGGTAAGCCGCGCAAATTGCGGCAATTACAAGTTCCTCCGTCTCGCCGAGAGTTCCGTCGAAGTCGAATATAAAAGCGTTTTTCATTGTCGCCATATTGCAGTTTGGGGCGCGGTTTTAAAGAAAAAAGTGTTTGCCGAGCGCGGTTTGCGCGGCGAATACCGTTTTGGGTGCATTAAATGCCCAAAAGTCCCTGTCCGCCGTCGTCGAATTTTGCGTCGTCGGCAGGTGCTCCGCTTTTTTTAGGCTCTGCGGTGTTGTCGGCGGGTTTCGGCGGCTCTTTCTCAGAAGCGGAGTTTTTCTCTGCGCCCGTTTTGGGAGCGAGTTCTTCGCTTTGCGGAGCTTCGGCGGGCATTTGTTCGGCGTTTCCCGCCTGTTCGGCTTCCGAAAGCATTTTGAGGAAGTCCGACTCTGCCAAAATGCTTGTGCCGAACTTTTTTGCCGCGTCCATTTTTGAGCTATGTTCTTCCGCTGAAATAAGATAATCCGTCTTTGCGCCTACCGACGCCGCCGTTTTGCCGCCGAATTTTTCGATTAGCTTTTTTGCGTCGTCGCGCCCCATTGATTCGAGCTTCCCTGTGATTACGAACAATTTGCCGCTAAACGGAGTTCCCTCCACAGTCTTTGTGCGCGCTTCGAAATTAAGCCCCGCCGCCCGCAGGCGTTCAATCATGCCCCTGTTGTGCTCGTCGTCGAAAAACGCGCGAACCGAAAGCGCGCGGACGGGTTGCGCAATTTCTTCATTTTCAGCCGACTTCTTCTTTTTCGGAGACTTCGACCCCATGCCCTCAACGGACTTTATTTCCTCTATGTCGGCGTTCATGAGCGCGTCGAGCGAGCCGAATTTTGCGGCAAGCTCTTTTGCGAACTGCTCGCCGATTTCCAAAATTCCCAAGCCGAAAATCAGCCGCCAAAGCTCGCGCGACTTCGACTCCTCTATCGATTTCATGAGGTTGTCCGCGCTCTTGTCTTTGAACTTGCCGATTTCAAGCAACTTGTCGCGTGTAAGCGCGTAGATGTTGGACGGGTCGCGCACGCCCAGTTTGTCGGTAAGCTCCGCAACGACCTTTTCGCCCAAGCCGCGAATATCCATGCAGTTGCGCGACGCAAAGTGCTCAAGCCTGCCGCGAATCTGCGGTGGGCACGCCATGTTCGGACAGCGCGAAATTTCGCCCAATTTGCGCAGTTGCGCTCCGCATTCTGGGCAGTGTGTGGGGAACTCGAATGCTTGGGCGTCGGGCGGCCGCTTTTCCAAAACGACGCCCAGAACGGCGGGGATAATTTCGCCCGCCTTTTCCACAAGCACGGTATCTCCAACGCGTATGTCTTTGGAAACTATGTAGTTTTCGTTGTGGAGGGTTGCCCTGCGCACTTCCGTGCCCGACAGCCTTTTTATAGGTTCAAGCTCCGCCACGGGCGTAATCGCCCCCGTTCTGCCGACCTGAATCGTGATGCCGTTAAGGTGGGTTTCGGCGCGTTCGGCGCGGTATTTCCACGCAATCGCCCAGCGCGGGGCGTGGCTTGTCATGCCCGCTTTTTCGTGGAGGGCGCAGTCGTCGAGCTTCACGACCGCGCCGTCGGTGTCGAACGGAAATTCCGCGCGGATTTCCTCCAACTCGCAAATTTTTTCGAAAGCTCCGTGCGCCCCGTCGGCGAGCGCGAACCAGTTTACCGACGGCAAGCCCCACGATTTCAGCATCTTGGGAAGTTCGTGCTGCTCGGCGATTTCGACGCCTTCAATCGCGCCGACCGAATAGAAAACCGCCATGAGCGAGCGCGAACGCAAGACGGAGGTATCCAACAATTTAAGAGTGCCCGCCGTCAGGTTGCGTGGGTTTGCGGGCAATTTTTTTTCTATTGCGGCAAGCTCTTCGGGGGCAAGTTTTACGTTTTCGTAAGTTGCGGATTTATCCGTTTTTTGAAGTTCTTTGAGCTTTTTGTCGAGCGTCTTTTTTGTAAGCTCTTCTCGCTGGACTTCCGAAATCCGCAAAAATTCGGAACGCTCCATGTACGCCTCGCCGCGAATTTCCAAAAGCGACGGAATGTTTGTTCCCAATAAGGTAGCGGGCAGGTTTTTTACGACGAACGAATTTCTCGTGATGTCGTCGCCCTTTGCGCCGTTCCCGCGCGTAAGAAGCCGAACGAGCCTGCCGTTTTCGTAGACGGCGGAAATTCCCGCGCCGTCGATTTTCGGCTCTACGCAGTAGCGCAGGTCGGCGTCGGTTTCGAGCACTTTTTTTAGGCGGGCGTCGAATTCTTCAAGCTCGGCGGAGTCGAAAACATTGTCGAGGCTGAGCATGGGCGAGAGGTGCTCTACGGATTCGAACGATTCGGAAAGGTCGTTGCCGACGCGCACGGACGGCGAGTTGGGATCGTAAAATTGGGGAAATTCGGCTTCGAGGGCGCGAAGCTCGTGCATAAGTGTATCGAACTGGTTGTCCGATATTTGCGGCGCGTTTTTTACGCGATAAAGCTTTT
Organism: Opitutia bacterium UBA4654; assembly: GCA_002405555.1. Classification (GTDB taxonomy): domain Bacteria; phylum Verrucomicrobiota; class Verrucomicrobiia; order Opitutales; family Intestinicryptomonadaceae; genus Merdousia. The sequence continues at coordinate 8,530 of DHMA01000009.1, read as the reverse complement.
CGTGGAAGGCAATTTGCTCCCGCAATAATTGTATTTTTTCCTTTGCCTCTGCGCTGTCCATGCGGGTTAAAAATTTTCGGAATGCGTCCGAATTCGTCAAGCATTATCGACAAAAAAACGGCGAACCCAAGCGCGGGGCTTGTCGCCGTTTTGCGGAAATTGCGCGTTTTTTTACGTTGAAAGACGCCTATTTTTCTATTTCAAACTGCGCGTTTACGACGCACCGCACGTCTTTTTCTATTGTGGAAGTGTCGTACATGCCGTAAGATGCGGTTTCTGTTGAAAGCGGCGCGGTTATCTGGAAAACGCCCTGCGTTGCCGACATTATGTTGCCGAGCTTTGCGCCGCCCGCGTTTGCGAGCGTCTGCGCGCGCGACTTTGCGTTTTCCGTCGCTTTTGCAAGCAGGTTGAGCTTCAAGTCCTCGATTTTCGAGTAGAGGTACACGGGCGAGTTGATTGTGATTGCGTCGCCGCAAATCGCCGCCGATTTCGCCATGACCCTATCGAGCAATTCGAGCTTTTTTGTTGCCACGTCGATACTTGCAAACGCCGTTTTGCCGCAGACTTCGCTCGTGTTGTAGCCGTCTTTGTTTGTCTTGAAGAGCTTGCCGAGGGTGATGTTTGAGCTGCGGATTTCGGAATTGTCGAAGCCGCTTTCGCGCAGGAAGTTGACGACCTTTTCGACATTTGCGGAGGCCTCCGCAAAAGCGTTCCTTTTTTGCGCTTCGTTGAAGTTTACCGCCGTTTCGACCGAAATTGTCCAGCATGCGGTGTCGGATACAACTCTTTGCGTCGCAACGCCTTTTACGCTTATTCCGCTCGGCTTGCGGAACAGAATGCTCGGCTTTACCACGATTAGCGAGCACGCGATTAGCGTTGCGCATGCGACAAGCGCGGTGAAAAATATAAATATCTTGTTTTTCATGTAATTATAAAACTCCTTCCGTCTTTTTTTTTGTTCCCCTTTATAAAAGAATGCGCGTTTCAAAATTTCAACACAAAAAACGCGGAATTTGTAATTCCCATTTTGGTAGCGCAGACACGCCCGAGAACTTCCCAATTTTGTTGACAGAAACGCAAAATTCGGGAAAATGTAAAGCATGAAAAAGTTTATTGTTTCCATGGCATTTGCGATGCTCGCGGGCGCGTCGGCGTTCGCGCAAAAAGACCCGCTTGTGGGCTTCTACACGGGGAAGGTCGAAAACGTGAAGTCCTACCCCTTCGGGTGGGGCAGTCCCGAACTTTGCCTTGAAGTGGCGCGTTTCGGCGACGAATACCAGCTAAAACTCGGCGAGCGTCCCCTTTTGCGCACCGACACTTACGGTTTCGAAAAAGGCCTTAAAGCCGAAAACGGAAAAATCGTCGTGAAAGACTTTTCCGAGCTTAAACTTTCGGGCGAAATTTCGCCGAACGGCGTCGTCCTCAAAGGAAAGAATCCCAAAGGCGGCGAAACCGTCGCAACTTTGAAAAAGACCGACATCGTTTCTCCCACAATGGGAACACCCGCTCCCGCGGGCGCAATCGTCCTTTTCGACGGCAAAGACACCTCTGAGTGGCGGCACAAAGACGGCGAGCCGTGTTGCTGGAAAATCGAAGACGGCGCGTTTGTCTCGCAAAAGCTCACGGTAGGCGGCAAGCGCAAGAACGGGACGATTTTCACGAAGCGCAAATTCGGCGCGCTCAGAATGCACCTTGAATTCATGTTGCCGACCAAGTATTTGAATACTAACACGCGCGGAAATTCGGGCGTGCATTTCGGCCCCTATGAAGTGCAAATCATAGACTCGTTCGGCAGCGAGGGCAACTGGTGGCAGTGCGGGGCGATTTACAGAATGCACGCGCCCAAGACGAACGCGTCGCTCGAACCCGGCGCGTGGCAGACCTACGACATCGAGTACCGCCCCGCGCAGTTCCTGAACGGCAAACTTGTGGCGTATCCGAAACTTACCGTGTACCACAACGGCGTGCGCGTGCAAAACAAAGAGCCGGTTTTTGCGCCGACCGACATAACCCAAAAGCACAACCCGCATACTGCCGACCCCGTCAGTCTGGGCTTGCAAGACCACGGCTCGCCCGTGTCGTTCCGCAATATTTGGGTTCAGCCCCTTTAACGGATTCAAAAAGCTTGCAAAATCCGAAGCGCGAAAAATTATATTTTAACCATGACAACCGAAGAATTCAAAAAAGAGTTTGAAGCGCGCCGCCTTAAAGTAGAGGCGGCAATAGACAAATACCTCCCCGCGGAGGACACGCGGCCGTCAATCGTCCACAAGGCGATGAGGTACAGCATGGAGGCGGGCGGCAAGAGAATCCGCCCGATGCTGCTGCTTGCCGCGCACGACATGTTTCCGTCGGAAATCGACCCGCTCCCCGCGTGCGTCGCCATTGAATGCCTGCACACATACTCGCTTATCCACGACGACCTCCCCTGCATGGACAACTCCGACCTCCGCAGGGGCAAGCCCACATGCCACAAGCAGTTCGACGAAACGATGGCGCTGCTCGCGGGCGACGCTCTGCTGACGTACTCGTTTTGGCTTTTGGCGGACGCGTACAAGGCGTATCCGAAAGTCGCGGCGGGGCTGGTTCTCGACCTCTCCGACGCGGGCGGCAGCACCAAGATGATTGGCGGTCAGGTTGAGGACGTTCTCGGCGAGCGCGACGGCAAGATGACGCCCGAAAAGCTCGACTTTATCCACCACAACAAGACGGCGGCTCTCATCACTGCGGCGGTCACCATGGGCGTAAGGCTCGCGGACGACTATTCCGAAGAGAAGCTTGAAGTTGCCCGCGAAATCGGCAAAAACATAGGCCTTGCATTTCAGGTGATTGACGACATTCTCGACGTCGTAAGCGACGACGCCACGATGGGCAAAACAACCCACCTCGACGCCGCAAACGACAAAATGACATACGTTTCGCTTTACGGAATCGACCGCTCGCGCGAAATCGCGGCGGAACTCACCGAAAAGGCGGTCGCCCTCTGCGAAAAGCTCAGCCCCAAGTGCGATTTCCTCAAAGCGCTTATCGGCTACATGCAAAACAGAATCAACTAACGCCGCGGGAGGCTTCTCCCGCCGCAAACCAGACGCCCGTTCGGGCGTGAATCGAAAGGCAAAACATGGTAGTTGCTCCCAAAGTCAAGGGCTTTTTGTGCATTACCGCGCACCCCGAAGGTTGCGCGGCGAACGTGCGCGAACAAATAGAATATGTTAAAAGCAGGGGCGAAATCAAAAACGGCTGCAAATGCGCGCTCGTTATCGGTTCGTCCACGGGCTACGGACTGGCGAGCCGCATAGTGTCGGCGTTCGGCTGCGGAGCTTCGACGGTGGGAGTGTTCTTCGAGCGTCCCGCCGACGTCGCCCGCGAACGCCCCGCAAGCGCGGGCTGGTACAATACGGTCGAATTTACGAAACAGGCGGAATCGGCTGGGCTTTACGCCGCGAACATCAACGGCGACGCCTTTTCGGACGAAATCAAAAAACAGGCGATTGACGCAATCAAAAAGTCCCCGCAGGGAAAGGTGGATTTGATTGTGTACTCGCTCGCGTCGCCGCGCCGCACCGACCCGAAGACGGGCGAAGTCTACAAGAGCGTCCTCAAAACCGTCGGCGAAGAGCGCGAAGACAAGAGTCTCGACACCGACAGGGGCGCGGTCGTGAACGTCAAAGTTCCCGCCGCCAACGAGCGCGAGATTTTCGAAACCGTCAAGACCATGGGCGGCGAAGATTGGGAGCTTTGGGTTAAGGCTCTCGACGAGGCGGGCGTGCTCGCCGAAGGCTGCACAAGCGTGGCGTACTCGTACATCGGCCCGAAGCTCACATACCCCATTTACCGCAGCGGCACGATAGGGCTTGCTAAGGCGGACCTCGAAAAAACCGCCGAGCGAATCGACGGGCTTTTGAAGCTCCACAGGGGCAAGGCGTTTGTCTCGATGAACAAGGCTCTCGTCACGCAGGCGAGCAGCGCGATTCCCGTCGTGCCGCTCTACGTCTCGATTCTCTACAAGGTGATGAAGGAAAAGGGAATCCACGAAGACTGCATTCGCCAAATCGAGCGGCTCTTTGCGGAAAATCTCTACAACGACAATTTCCTCGACTTCGACGAGCAGGGGCGCGTGAGAATCGACAACCTCGAACTCCGCGACGACGTCCAAAAAGCCGTTTTCGACATTTGGCCGAAAGTGGGCACCGAGAACCTCTACGAGCTTACCGACTTCGCCGGCTACAAGAGCGAATTCATGAAGCTTTTCGGCTTCGGGCGTCCCGATATAGACTACTCGAAAGACGTTCAAATTTAGGCGGTCTCGCGACCCGAAAAACGCAAAACGCGGAGCAATTTTTGCCCCGCGTTTTTTTGCGCATTTGGAAGCCGCTAACGGCTTGTCTTGTCTCGGCTCTACGCCAAGCGCGATTTGATTCTTTCGGTAATCTGCTCTGTCGAAAGTCCGAACTGGGCGCGGATAGTCTTTACGTCGGTGCCGTGCGGTATGAATTTGTCGGGCCAGCCGATGATGTCGAGCGAGCATTTCGCGCCGTTTGCAAGCAGGCATTCGCCGACCGCCGAGCCGAAGCCGCCGGCTACAACGTGGTCTTCAATCGTGATTATCGTTTTGTTTTCCGCCGCGCATTTGAGCAGAAGCTCCGCGTCGAGCGGCTTGACGTAGCGCGCGTTGACGACGCCGATTTTCACGCCCGTTTCGGCTTCGATTGTCTTCGCCGCCGCGAGCGCCTCTTTCACCATGTTGCCCAAAGCCCAGACGCAAATTTGTCCGTCCGACTCCCTCAAAACCTCCGCCTTGCCGATTTCGAGCAGCGCGGGTTCGTCCTTGATTTTCACGCCCTCGCCCTTGCCGCGCGGGTAGCGTATGAACGACGGCAGCTTCGATTTAATCGAAGTCCAAAGCATGTCGGTAAGCTCGTCCTCGTCTTTGGGCTGCATGACAACCGCGTTCGGGAGCGGGCGCAGGTAGGAGATGTCGAAAACGCCGTGGTGCGTCGCGCCGTCGTTGGGGCTAAGCCCCGCGCGGTCGAGGCAGAACACTACGGGCAGTTTTTGCAGGCAGACGTCGTGCATGGCGCAGTCGTAGGCGCGTTGCATGAACGTCGAATAGATTGCCGTGACGGGCGTAAAGCCCTCGCATGCCATGCCCGCCGCGAAAACCGCCGCGTGCTCTTCGGCAATGCCGACGTCGAAAAACTGTTTCGGAAGCTCTTTCTTGATGTACGAAAGCCCCGTGCCCGACGCCATCGCCGCGGTGATTCCCACAATGCGTTCGTCTTTTTTTGCGAAGCGCAGCAATGCCTGCCCCATTGCGTCCTGATAGTTCGGAACGGACTTGTCGGCGTTGAGCGTTTCGCCCGTTATTACGTTGTAGGGCGACGCTCCGTGGAACTTTTCGGGGTTGCGCACGGCGACTTCCAAGCCCTTGCCCTTTTTCGTGATGACGTGCAGAAGAATCGGGCGCGTTGCGCGTTTGCAATAGTTGAGGTAGCGTTCGAGAAGCGGAATGTCGTGCCCGTCGATAGGGCCGAGGTACATCAGCCCGAAATATTCGAAGAACGGCGACGGCACAAACCAGCCCTTTGCGTCGCGGGCGGTGTTTTCGGTCATCTTGATAACCGTTTCGCCGAATGGGAGCTTTTTGAGGAACGAGTTCATGTCGGAATACAGCCTGTTGCAGGCGGGATTCGTTATTACCTCGTTCAGATACTGCGCGATTGCTCCGACGTTCTTTGCGATGGACATTTCGTTGTCGTTTAGCACCACAATCATTTTTTTCGTGGTGGATGCGATGTTGTTGAACGCCTCGAACGTAACGCCGTTTGTGAGGGCGGCGTCGCCCAAAACCGCGATTATGTTTTCGTCGCCACCGAGCCTGTCGCGCGCCGCCGCAAAGCCGAGAGCCGCCGACGCCGCAGTGCCCGCGTGCCCCGCGCCGAACGCGTCGTGTTCCGACTCAAACCTGTTGCAGAAGCCGCTTATGCCGCCCGTCTGGCGCAGGTTCTGGAATTTTTCGTTATTGCGCCCCGTCAGGAGCTTGTGCGTGTAGCATTGGTGCGAAACGTCGAAAAGGATTTTGTCTTTCGGGGTGTCGAACACGCGGTGGAGCGCAATGGAAAGTTCCACAATGCCCAAGTTAGGGCTGACGTGCCCGCCTTTTTGCGAGGTAACGTCTATGATTTCCTGCCTGATTTCGCGGGCGAGTTCGGGGAGCTGCTCTGGGGACAGTTTTTTCAGGTCGGCGGGAGATGAAATTTCGCTAAGCAATGACATTTTCGAAAGGAATTGTTGTTTGCCGAATTTGCGGTTAATCGCGTTCGAGGACGAAATCCTCGGCGGAATCGCCCGAAAGTTTTTTTATGGAAAGCTCGGCGTCGTCGAGCTTTTTGCGGCAGAAGTCGAGGCATTCCTTGGCGCGGCCGTATTTTTCCACAAGGTCGGAAAGCGGAATCTGCGGATTTTCCAGTTGCGCCAGAATATCGCCGAGTTCTTTCAGTGAAGCCTCGAACGAGACTTCCGATTTCGAATTTAACTTTGCTGCCATTATCACAAGTTTCACATTAAATATTGCAATTTACAAGGCAAAAAAGAATGCAAAATCCTTCCCTAAAATCGGCAAACGCAGAACAAACGCTCGAAATTGCGTGTCCAATCAAAGCGGGAAGGGGCGCGGGTCGAAAAATTTTGCGAATAAAAAGCTCGACATTTTCGATAATATCTACACTGTGGGAATTTACAGATACTATGCCCCTTTCGTTCGCCGAAAGGATATTGGCGAACAGAAAACTTGTATTTCAAGGAGAATCAATAACATGGCAACAAAGAGAACGACAGGCAAAGCTCCCCTCAAACCCTCCTACGCGTATCTTATAGAGAAAAAGCGCGACGGGCACGAATTTACGGAAGACGAAGTTCGCAATATCGTAGACTCGATTCTCGACGACGAAATGCCCGACTTCCAAATGGCGGCGCTCATCATGGCGATTTTCTTCAAAGACATGGCGGCGCAGGAAACCGCCGTCTTTGCCGACGAAATGATTCTCACCGGCGAAACGATTGAACTTTCCGACATCTCGCGCCCGAAAGTCGCAAAATACTCGACGGGCGGCGTGGGCGACAAAACCTCGCTGATTCTCTCGGCAATCGGCGCGGCGTGCGGCGTGGTTGTCCCCGGAATGTCGAGCGCGGACGAAGACTTCGTAATCACGGTCCACAACAAACTTTCGTCCATCCCCGGCCTTAAAACAAAACTGCCGCTCGACGCGTTCCATAAACAGCTCGCAACCGTGGGCTGCGCAATCTGCGAACATGACGACTCCATCGCGCCGGTAGACGCAAAAATTTTCAAAATGCGCCACGCCACCGCCACAATCCCCAGCCTGCCGCTCATCACCGCAAGCGTGCTCAGCAAAAAATTCGCGGTAGGCTCCGACGGGCTTGTGGTCGATGTAAAGTGGGGCAACGGCTCTTTCCTGCGCGACATCGAGCAGGCAAAACAGCTCGCCCGCACAATCACGCGCGTAGCCCGCGTAATGAAACATAGGTGCGTAGCCCTCGTAACCGACATGAACCAGCCGCTCGGCAACTGCGTCGGAATGGGCTTGGAAGTCATGGAGGCTCTCGAATTCCTGCGCGGTGGCGGCTCGGAAGACATGAAGGATTTGGTTCTCAAATTGGGAATGGAAATTCTGAGACTCGCGGGCGTTGCAGGCTCTACGCTTTCGGCGAAACAGTCGGTCGAACGCGTCATCGAAGACGGCTCGGCGTATAAGAAACTGCTCGAAATGATTAAGGCGCAGGGCGGCTCGGCGGCGTGGCTCGAAGACCCGACAAAATACCCCATGCCCAAACATACGCGCAAACTTCCTGCGCCGAAACGCGGCTATGTCCACAATATCAACGCGGGGCAAATCGCGCGCGGCGTGCAAATTCTTTCGACAATGAAAAACGGCAAGACCGACCCCTACGTCGGCGTAACCGAAATCAAGAAAGTTGGCACACAGGTGAAACAGGGCGAACCCCTGCTCGTCATTCATTATAACGACGAAACGAACCTCGACGCGGCGATGGACTATTTCAGAAACGCGTACAGACTTGCGCCGCGCCGACCCACCCCGCCTCCGATTGTGGTCGAACGCGTCGCATAGCAAACAGCTTTTGAAAGAGAAGCCCGACTTTCGTCGGGCTTTTTTTTGCGAATGCGATAAGCAAATGCCGCAACGGGGATAAACACAGATAAACTCGCGCAACGGCTATCATGCGAATAGACAATAGGATAGCAATATTCGCGGCAGGGCGGGGAAATAGGCGGATAAAAAAACGCATAATTTTTGAAAAAAAAGCTTGCAAGGAGCCTTAAAATACCTACCTTTGAAAACATCATAATTCTTTGGAGAAGTCCCTATCGTCTAGCCCGGTCTAGGACATTGGATTTTCATTCCAAGAACCGGGGTTCGAATCCCCGTGGGGACGCCAGAGGGTGATGAGAAAAAGCCGCGCGAAAGCGCGGTTTTTTTGTGCCCCGTTG
>DHMA01000095.1 GCA_002405555.1 Opitutia bacterium UBA4654 | reverse complement strand
CGGGCGACCGATGGTCACCCCTACGAGGTGTAGATTTCTCTGCTCCGTGTCAAACAGGTACAAATCTACCGGTGAACATACAAAAAAGCGGCAGGGGTGTTTCCCTGCCGCTTTGCGGATCTTTCCGACGAAAAGTGTGTGACGCACCTTTCTTTCGGAAATCAGAGTCCGAACTTCTCTTTCAGGTAGTCTCTCGAGATCTTCGCCGCTTCCAGCTCAGTCATGCCGTCGTAGACCTGATCCTGCTCGACGATGACAGTCTCGGTGCCGCTCTCTTCGCAAGCCTTGAGAATCGCGCCGAAGTCCTGAATACCCATACCGAGAGGACGGAATTCAAAGCCGTTCTCTTCACGGGAGGCGGGCTTCTTCGTGGAGCCGCCCTTCGTGTCGATCAGATCATAGACGGGACCTGCGGCGAGCTTCTTGCAGACGAAGTCCTTCAGGTGCACGATCTGCACTCTGCCGGCGAACTCGCGGATCTTCTCCTCGGGACGGATGCCCGCATAGTGAACCCAGCAGGTATCAAGCTCGGGGACGATCTCGTCCTTCGGAATGGCGTCGAAGATATAGTCATGAAGGTACTTGCCCTCATACTTCTGGAACTCGAAGTCATGGTTGTGATAGCCGAACATCATGCCGGCTTCCTTGCACTTCTTGCCGACTTCGTTGAAGTAGTTGCAATAGGTCTTCAAATCCTTGAGGGTCTTGGGAACAGGCATCCAGGGCATAACGATGTACTTCGCGCCTGCAGCCTTGTGGGCGGCGATACATTCGTCCCACCACTTCATCGATTCGGAGAAGTCGCCCGATTCGAGTTCCTTCGGAGAGAGAGTCTTTACGACGTGCGTGGAGAGCACAATCATTCCGTTGTCTTCAATGCTCTTTTTGAATTCCGCGGGAGTCTTGCCGTAGAATTTGCCGTTGCCGTAGCCCGCTGCTTCGATTGAAGTGTAGCCCATGTCGGCAGCCTTTTGGAGCGTGCCTTTGAGGTCTTTCTTCGCGTCGGCGCGGAGCGAGTAGAGCTGAAGCCCGATTTCCTTTTTCGGGGCGGGCGCGGAAGACTGCGCCGTAGCGCATGCCGAATTGAATGTCGCAACCGCCGCAAGCGCGATTCCCAAAACGATAGATTTAATGTTCATCATATATTTGCTGTTAAAAAGGCGAACATGCCCGACATTTCCCGATTTTTCAAGCATTTTATTGCCGCAAAATCCGAATGCACAACCGTTCAAAAACCTTGACATTCGCGGATTTTTCGGTCAAAAATGCGCCGAATTCGATTGAGATTGTACATATGCGCAGATTCGGAAAGACAAAAGCGGTAATAGCCCTTATTGCGGCGTCCCTTTGCTGCGCGCATTTCGGGTTTGCGTACTCGATACCGCTGAAAATCCAGCCGCGCTTCGAATCGGACGAACACGCCGAACACAGGGGCGAAGACTACGAGCGACGCCGCTTTTGGGGCAAAATAGTGATAGGCTCGGCGATAATATCGGGCATGCTGCTGTTCAGGTTCATCGCAAACAGGGAGGCGCAGCGCAGGTACATAATGATTTTAAAATCGCTCCCTGGGCGAATCGGCGTCTGCACGCGCGACTTTTCCCTGATGTTCTTCCACACGGAAAACGAGCAGCTCAACCGCAAAAAGCTCAAAAACCTGCGCGAGATAAAAAACATAGACTTCGACACGATTTCGGCGGCGATAACAAAAGTCTTCAACACAAGAACCGCCGCAGTGCTCGACTACGACTACAAACACGTCCGCCGCTCCATGACGATTTCGCCGCTCGACGACTCCGTTTTCGGCACGGAATGCGTAATCTGGTTCTCGCACGACAACACCGAATTGCAGGAAGCCCGCAACCAAGCCGAACGCTACGCAAAACAGAGCGCGGAAAACATGCTGAAACTGCGCCAGAACACGCGCATGTGGCGCATACTTCTCAACGCCCTGCCGATGCACGTTTTCGCGAAAGACCCGTCGGACGATTTCAGGTACGCGTTCTCCAACAAAAAAACAAACGAATTTTTCGGCAGGGACATCACGGGGCTTACGGACTTCGAAATATTCGAGAAGACGGAGGCGGAGCGCAGGCGTTTCGAGGACATCGAAAACATGAAAGACCTGACGCGCGGATTGGAGGCGAACATTCCCATAAAAGACTTTCGCGGCAAAACGCACTTCATGCGCAACATCAGATATCCGTACAGAGACGAAAGCGGACACCCGCTTCTTCTGGGCGCGTCGCTCGACGTAAGCGAACTGCTCGAAAACGTCGAGCGCAGGGAGCGTGTCGAATCGTTTTGGAACGAGGCCGTGGAGACGTTCCCGCTGATGGCTTTCGCAAAAGACGCCGACGGCGGCTTCAAATACATGGCGGCAAACAGGGAGGTTTGCGAATTTTTGGGAATCCCGAAAGCCGAGCTTATCGGCAAGACCGACGCCGAAATTCCCGCGTTCGCCCCGATGCTCGACGAAATCCGCGCCCGCGACGAAGCCGCAATGGAATCGGGAGAACACAGCATACACACGCTTTTCGTCCCGGACGGACAGGGGAGAATCCGCCTGCTTCGCGCAATCAGGAACCCCGCAAAGCTCTCCGACGGACGCCGAATTCTCTGCTTCGTCATAGCCGACATAAGCGACCTCGCCGACGAATCGCTAAAAAAAAGGTTGATATGCGCCGAAAAAACGCCATTGTGAAATTTTTAAATTCAGAATTTGAGGAAATATAAATGGCTTCCATATTGATAGGATTGTTCACTTTCGTACTGGTACTGGTGTGCGTATTGCTGGTCTTGGTAATACTCATGCAACGCCCCAACGCAAACGCGGGAATGGGCGCGGCTCTCGGCGGCGGAATGGCGGAAGGCGCGTTCGGCGGCGAAGCGGGCAACGTACTCACAAAGGCGACAGTCAAGCTCACTGTGCTCTACTTCGTGATTTCGGCGGGTCTGTACCTCGGATACATCTACACGACGGGCGGAAGCTCGGCGGAAAAGGCGGAAACCCCGTCGATTTCGTCGCTTGTGGAACAGAAAAAGGCGGAAGCCGAAAAAGCTCCCGCGCCCAAGGCGGACGCGGCAAAGGAAGCCGCGGCAAAAGCCCCCGCAACACCCGCCGCTCCCGCAAAAAAATAGGGAATGCAAAAACGTTTTTCAAAATTTCGGGGCGCGGTTGCTTGCATCGCGCTCTTTTTTGTCCCGATATTCGCGGGCTTGCCCGACGCGTCGGCGCAGGTAAGACGCGGCTTCGAGAAGGTCGTGCCGCTTACGCAAAGCGAGGCGGCGGAAATGTGGAACGCGTTTAAACGCGCGAAAATCGCGGGCAGCTACGCAATGCGCTTCACGCTCACGCACTCGCCGCGCAGGGGCGAAAACACGGAATACGACGGCGAAATTTTCGGGACGGAGCGCAACGGCAAAACGCTCACGCGCATAAGGCTCAAAAAGGCGCAAGACGCCGACTTTGCCGACTTCATACTGTCGAACTCTCCCAAAAGCCAAAAAGTGTGGCGCAAAAACGCCGACGGAAAATTCGCGAAAATACCCGAATCGGAATGGCTCAAACCCCTGCTCGACGGCGCGGTATTCTCGCCATTCGACCTCCTCATGCCCTACGTCAACTGGACGCCGAAATACGCGGGCGCGGGAAGAATCGGGCAGGCGGTGCACTTCTTCGAGCTTGAAACGCCGAAAGGCTTTGCCGATACAATAGACAAAGTAGACGTGGCAATCACGCGCGAATTCAACTCGCCCGCGCAGACGCGGGTGTTCGCAAAAGGCGGGGCGAAAACGGTCTCGCTCGGCTCGGTGAAAAAGGTGGACGGGCTGTGGATTGTGCTCGAACTCTCCGCACGCGACGAAGCCTCGCGCGACAAGGACAAACTCAGGTTCCGCGCCGCAAAATTCCGCGCCGACCTCCCCTCCTCCGTCTTCGACCCCGAAAGCGCGGCAGTTCCGCAAATCGGCGGCATGCAAAAATTGTAGGCGTTTAGTGTTGTAAGTTTCGGGCGCGGGGCTTAGCGTTTCGGGTAAATTTACGTACAATATTCTACCATGGACACGCGTTATATAAAACTCGCAAAAAATTTGTGCGGACACTCCGCAAAAATCAAACAGGGCGAACACGTTCTGCTCGACCTCTGGGAAACGCCCGTCGAAATGGCGGAAGCCCTCATAGACGAAATTTCGTCGCGCGGGGCTTTCGCGCACGTCGAAATAGGCAACCCGCGCATAGCCCGCAGGCTCGCGATGTCGTCGGGCGGCGACAGGCTCGCGGTCGCGGCGGACTGCTCGCTCTACAAAATGAAAAAGATGGACGCGTACATCGCAATACGCGGCTCGCACAACATCTTCGAAAACTCCGACGTTCCGCAAAACAGAATGGCGGAAATCTCCGCCGCAATGAAGGAGTCGGTGGACTGGCGCGTCAACAAGACAAAGTGGGTGGTGCTGCGCTGGCCGAACCCCGCAATGGCTCAGCTTGCGCAGATGAGCACCGAAGCTTTCGAAGACTTCTACTTCGACGTCTGCACAATGGACTACGACAAAATGGACGAGGGCATGGCGGCGATGAAAAAACTCATGGAATCGACCGACCAAGTCCATATCACGGGCCCGAATACCGACCTGCGCTTCTCGATTAAGGGCATGAAGGCAATCCCCTGCGGCGGGCAGTACAACATTCCCGACGGCGAAATCTTCACGGCCCCCGTGCGCGACAGCGTCGAGGGCGTGGTGGAATACAACGCGCCGACAATCTACAACGGCGTTTCGTTCGACCGCATTACGCTCGAATTCGAAAAGGGGAAAATCGTCCGCGCAGGCTCGCCGTCGAACGAGCTTATGCTGAGGAAAATCCTTTCGAGCGACGAGGGCGCGGCGTACATCGGCGAATTCGCAATGGGCTTCAACCCCTACGTCAACCGCCCCATGCGCGACATTCTCTTCGACGAGAAAATCGCGGGGTCGTTCCACTTCACCCCCGGTCAGGCGTACACGGAGGCGGACAACGGCAACAAGTCGAGAATCCACTGGGACATGGTCTGCATTCAGACGCCCGAATACGGCGGCGGCGAAATTCGCTTCGACGGAAAGCTCGTGCGCAAGGACGGCGTGTTTATCGGAGAGGGAATAGAAAAGCTCAATCCCGAATACCTCAAATAGCATGGGCGAAATCAGAAACTACACCCACCCCGAAGACGCGCCGCCGACCCGCGCCGACAAGGCGGTAGCCGCGTTCCTCGCCGAAGAGGTTTCGCGCTCGCGGCTCGAAGACAGCTTCAAAAACGGCAAAGTCAAAATGAACGGCGAGCCGATTGCAAAAAAGCTCGAACTCCGCGCGGGCGACACCGTGGAGATAGAGCTTCCGCCACCGCTCGAAACGGAGGTCAAGCCCGTAGACATTCCCGTGGAAATACTCTACGAAGACGACGACGTTGTGGTTGTGAACAAACCCGCGGGCATGACAGTCCACCCGGGGAGCGGCACGGGCGACGACACCCTCGTGCACGCAATGATGTTCCACTGCAAGGGCAAACTCAGCATGGCGGGCGGCGCAATGCGACCGGGGATTGTCCACAGGCTCGACAAGGAAACGTCGGGCGCAATGATTATGGCAAAGAACGACAACGCCTATTACAGGCTCGTCGAAATGTTCTCGGAGCGCGAGCTTGACAAAGAGTACATCGCAATCGTAAGCGGCGTGCCCACAGTCCGCAGCGGCACAATCCGCAAGCCGATAGGCCGCCACCCGTCGTTCAAAACGAAAATGTGCATTAACGAAAACGGCAGGGACGCCCACACCGAATGGACGCTCGTCGAAAAATTCGGCAACAAGGCGGCTCTGCTTTCGTGCAAAATCTACACGGGCAGAACGCACCAAATCCGCGTGCACCTAACCGACCTCGGCTTCCCAATCATGGGAGACTACACATACTGCTTCCAGAAAAACAAATTCCGCGAAATCGAAGCCCCGCAGCGCGTAATGCTGCACGCCCGCAGGCTCGCCCTGCCACACCCCACAAGGGAGGGCGAAACAATCGACGTAGAGGCGACCCCGCCCGCCGACTTCCTCAACCTGCTCGAAACGCTCCGCAAAACCTACATTTAACAATATCAAACGCTATCCGACATGGACAAAAACTACCACATAGAAACAATATCCGTACAGGGCGGCTGGGAGCCGAAAAACGGCGAGCCGCGCGTCGCGCCCGTTATCCAGAGCACGACGTACAAATACGAAACCGCGCAGGAACTCGCCGACCTCTTCGACCTCAAAGCGGCGGGACACTTCTACACGCGCCTGAGCAATCCGACGGTCGAAGTGCTCGAAAAGAAAATGGCAGCCCTCTGCGGCGGCATCGGCGCAATAGCGACTTCGAGCGGACAGGGCGCGACTTCGCTCGTCGCCCTCAACCTCTGCTCCGCGGGAGACCATGTGGTAAGCGCGAGCACCATTTACGGCGGCAGCACAAACCTGCTCGGACACTCGCTCGCCAAGCTCGGAATCGAAACGACGTTCGTCAATCAGGACGCGCCCGAAAGCGAAATCGCCGCGGCAATCCGCCCCAACACAAAATTCATTTTCGCGGAAACGCTCTCGAACCCCAGCGTCAAAGTGCTCGACTTCGACAAATTCTCGCGAATCGCCCGCGCCGCGGGAATCCCGCTCGTGATAGACAACACATTCCCGACGCCCGCCCTCTGCCGCCCCTTCGAATTCGGCGCGGACATCGTAACCCACAGCACCTCGAAATTCGCCGACGGCCACGCCGCCGCGCTCGGAGGAATCGTGATAGACAAAGGAGACTTCGACTACGCAAGCTCCGACAAATTCGCGGGGCTTACCACGCCCGACGAAAGCTACCACGGCATGGTCTACACAAAGACTTTCGGCAAATTCGCGTTCCTCGCAAAGGCGCGCACGCACGTCATGCGCGACTTCGGCATGATGATGGCGCCCATGAACGCGTGGATTACAAACATGAATCTCGAAACGCTCGCCCTGCGCATGGAACGCCACAGCTACAACGCGCAAAAGGTCGCGGAGTTCCTCGAATCGCACCCGAAAATCGAGTGGGTCAACTACCCAGGCTTGGCAAGCTCGCCCGAACACGAACGCGCAAAGAAATACCTCAAAGCGTGCAGCGGCGTAATGACTTTCGGCCCGAAAGGCGGAAGGGCGGCGGCTGAAAAGCTCATGAACAACCTCAAACTTGCGGCAATAGTCTGCCACGTCGCCGACGCGCGTACGGGCGTACTCCACCCCGCAAGCACGACGCACCGCCAGCTCTCCGAGCGCGAACAGCGCGAGACGGGAATCCTGCCCGAACTTATCCGCATGTCGGTCGGCATCGAGCATGTAGACGACATCATCGCCGACCTCGACCAAGCCCTTGCGCAAATCTAAGCGGCGGAGAAATTCCCATTCCAAAAGGCGTCCGATTAGGACGCCTTTTTTTGCGCCCGCCGCGCGAACGCGCAAACGTCGAACGCGACTAACATGCAACGCCGCCCGCCGCCTCGCAAGCCCTCCTCCTGCCGTCGGGCAATCCGCCCGCGCGTCTCCCGTATTTCGCTGGCAACTCCGCAGAAGAACTCCCTCCCGCTCAAAAAAAATCCGCGGGCAAAACCCGTGGATTAAAAATTAATATTTTCTATCAAGAGCTAACAGTTTCCGTCGAATTCCATTCCGAACTTCTCGAAAGTAGTGCGGGCGAAGCCGCCTATGATGAGGTCGAGAGCCTCCGAATCGGAAAGTCCGCGCTGGTTCATGTAGAAAAGCTCGTCGGAGTCGGGCTTGGAGACCGTACAGCCGTGCGAGCACTCGACGTCGTTTGCCATGATTTCGAGCACGGGCGACGCCTCCGTCTTCGCGTTGTCCGAAAGCGAAAGCGAGCGGCAGCTCTGGTACGCGCTCGTCTTCTGAGCGTCCTCCTCCACGCGGATAAGCCCCGCGAACGCCGCGCGCGATTTGTCGGCAACGGCGCATTTCACCGCAAGGTTGCTGTGCGAGCCGCCCACCCTGTGCATTTGCGACGTGCGCATGTCGTGGGTGATTGCGCCAGAAGTCCGCAGGAACGCGCGGGTGTCAATCTCCGCGCCGCCGCCAGTTATTTCGAAATTCCTTTCCGCGCGGCTCGGAGAAAGCCCCACCTCCGCGTAGGCGTCTACGACGCTTGCGCCCGCGGGCACGCGGAAGTCGTCGCGCAAATATGCATGCGCCTCCGCGCCCGAATACTTGAAAGTTGCAAGCTCCAGCGCCGAATTTTCCGAAAGCCAAAAGCCCGACATCGATATTCCGAACGAGCCTCCCGCCGTCGCGAACCTGCGCACAAGCCGCAGTTTCGAATTTTTGCCGAGCATGAACAGAGCCGACCCGACCGAAAGCCCGAGCTTCGAAATTACCGAAATTTCAAGCTCCGCCGTCGCGCCGTCGTCCACAACGAAAACCGAGCCGTTTTGCGCGCGCGACGCCGCAATCGTGTCGAACTTTCCCTTTGCCGCGCCGAAAAATTCGGACACCGCATCGGGATATTTTTCCGCCGCCGCCGACATCGGCAAAACCGAGACGCCCGCGGGAACGTCGGCGGACAGCAGCTGCCCGTCGAAAACCGCAAGCCCGTTTTTCCGCGCGTTTGCGGAAATTTCGGCGATTTTCGAATCCTCGCGCGATTCGGGCACGCCGCGCGAAAAGTGCGGAAACAGCGCGTCCGCGCTCCACGCCGCGAGGTCGGCAAAACGCCAGTATTCGTCCTTGCGGTGCGGGAACGGAATTTCGGCGAAACGCGCCTTTGCGGCGTCGGAAATTTTTTCGAGAATGCCGCTCATCCTACCGCCCCCTCCATTTGAAGTTCGATAAGCCTTTTCAGTTCCACTGAGTACTCCATGGGAAATTCCTGAACAAGGTCGTTGACGAAGCCGTTGACCGAAAGGCTGACCGCCTCGTTTTCGGAAAGTCCGCGCTGGCGCATGTAGAAAATCTGCTCTTCGCTGAGCTTCGAGACGCTCGCCTCGTGCTGTACGCTGTTGTTGTGCCCCGAACAGATTATCGCGGGGTACGTGTCGGTGCGCGAATTCGTGTTTATCAGCAGGGCGTCGCATTCGGTGTTGTTTTTGCAGTCGCGGGCGGTGTCGGGCATGTAGACCAGCCCGCGGTAAGACGCCCGCCCGTTGCCTATGCTGACCGACTTCGACAGCACGTTCGAGCTTGTCTTGTCCGCCAAGTGTATCATTTTCGCGCCGGTGTCCTGATGTTGTCCGTTGTTCGCAAGGGCAATGGAAATCACTTCCCCCTTTGCCTCCCTGCCTTTGAGGACGACCGCGGGGTATTTCATTGTGATGCCGCTGCCGATGTTGCAGTCAACCCATCTGATTTGCGCGCCCTCCTCCGCCATGCCGCGCTTTGTCACCAAATTGAACACGTTGTCCGACCAGTTTTGGACGGTTACGTACTGGATTTTCGCCCCTTTGAGCGCGACGAGTTCGACCACCGCCGAGTGGAGCGTGCCCGTCGTGAATCGCGGCGCGGTGCAGCCCTCCATGTACATCAGCTCCGAGCCTTCGTCGGCGATTATGAGCGTGCGCTCGAACTGCCCGAAGCTTTCGGCGTTGATTCTGAAATACGCCTGCAAGGGCTGTTTTACATGCACGCCTTTCGGGACGTAGATGAAGCTGCCGCCCGAAAATACCGCGCTGTTTAGCGCGCTGAATTTATTGTCGCCCGTCGGAATGATTTTGCCGAAATACTTGCGGAAGATTTCGGGGTATTTTTTAAGCCCCTCGGTGGAGTCTACGAAAATCACGCCGTCCTTTTCGAGGTGCTCCTTCATGTTGGAGTACGCCGACTCGGAATCGAACTGCGCCTCCACGCCCGCCAGAAACGAACGCTCCTGTTCGGGCACGCCGAGCTTTTCGAAAGTGCGCTTCACGTCGTCGGGAACTTCGTCCCACGATTTCTTCTTTTTTTCGGCTTTCGCCAGATAGTATCTGATTTTCGAAAAATCAAGCTCGTCGAGCTTTTTCGACGCCCAGTGCGTGGGCATTTCCATAGACTCGAACGTTTTGAGCGCGTTCAGGCGGAAGTCGCGAATCCAGTCGTCCTCGCCCTTGACTTTCGAGATGTATTCGACGACTTCCCTCGTAAGCCCGACGCCCGCGTTGTACGCGTAGTCTTCGGCGAAGCTGAAATCGCCTATGCTTCTGTCGAGGTTCAGGCCTTCCGGCGTTTTGTCCGAAGCGTTTGCCATTTAAATGTCCTTCAACCAGTCGTATCCCTTTTGCTCCAATTCGAGCGCAAGTTCCGCGCCGCCGCTTTTGACGATTCTGCCGCCGCTCATGACGTGCACCCTGTCGGGCTTGATATATTCAAGCAGCCTGTGATAGTGGGTGATAAGCAGCATTCCGATGTTCGCCCCGCGCGCGGTGTTGACGCCCTCGGAGACGATTCGCAGGGCGTCGATGTCAAGCCCGCTGTCGGTTTCGTCGAGAATCGCGAAGCTCGGTTCGAGCATGAGCATTTGGAGAATGTCGCAGCGTTTTTTCTCGCCGCCGCTGAAACCGTCGTTGACGCTTCTCGAAGTGAACGAGCGCGGCATTTTAAGCTCGTCCATTTTTGCGTAGAGCTTTTTGTAGAATTCCACGGGGTTGACCGTTTCGCCCTCGGGCAGACGCGCGTTCAGGCACGCGCGAATGAAGTTTGCAATGCTCACACCGGGAATCGAAACGGGGTACTGGAACGCGAGGAAAAAACCCTTGCGCGCTATTTCGTCGGGCGGAAGCCCCACGATGTTTTCGCCGTTGAGCAGCACTTCGCCTGAGCAGATTTTGTAGTCGGGGTGTCCGGCAATCGCCTTGGAAAGGCTTGTTTTGCCCGTTCCGTTTGGCCCCATTATCGCGTGGACTTCCCCCGCGGGAACGGTCAGGTTCATTCCGTCCACTACGTTTCTGTCGCCCACGCGCACAACCAAATTTTTGATTTCCAAACCGGTCATTTTACATCTTCTTTTCTAAAAGGATTCCCCTCCGCGTTCAGCCTATGCGCCGACCCTTTTTTGCGGGCAGGAAAGGCGCGACGAACGCCTCGCGGAAATCGAAGCCGTCCGCGAAGTCCTCCAATTTATCCTCGTCGGTTTTGCGCAGCGCCTGCGCGCGCACCATGTTGAAAACTATCTGCCCGATATCCTCCGTCGAGCGCACGCCCCACTCTTCGAAGAGCGTCATCGCCATCGGCCCGAAAGTTTCGAGCGCGAAATCCCTGACGCCCTCCAACAGCTCCGCCGCCGAGACGTGGCGTTCGGTTCGGGAGGGGTCTTCCGCGCAGACGCGTTTGACGGTGAAGTCCAACGCCATGCGCACAAAGACGTACGCGCCCACGCCGTAGCGTTTGTCGTCCCTCAAAATGGATTCGAGCGTCTTCTGAAAATTCCGCATTCCCATGGCTTTTTATATCGGCAAAAAAGGAAATTTTTACGCTTCGAGCTTTGCGCGTTTTGCGTCGATTTCCTTTTTGTACTCCTGCAAGCTCTTGACGGTAATGGGCTTCGTTTTCAGAGCCTCTATGCCGCGCAGGGCGGCGTACGCGCCCATGATTGTGGTAATCATGCAAACGCGCGAAAGCAGAGCCTCTTCGCGGATTTTGTTTTCGTCGATTCGCGGGTTCATGCCCGACGGCGTGTTGATGATTATCTGGATTTCGCCGTTCTTTACCATGTCGAGCACGTTCGGGCGCGCGCCCTCGCTGAGCTTGTAGGTCTTTGTCACGGGGATTCCCTTTTCTTTCAGGAAGCCCGCCGTGCCCGCCGTCGAGTAAATCTTGAAGCCGAAATCTATGAACTTCCGCGCGATTTCCGCCGCCGCCTCCTTGTCGTGGTCTTTGACCGAAAGGAAGATGTTGCCCGAAGTCGGAAGCCCCGGCTGCGCCGCCATCTGGCTTTTTGCGAACGCCATGCCGAGGTCGTCCGCCAAGCCCATGACTTCGCCCGTGGAGCGCATTTCGGGGGTGAGCATAATCTGCGAGCCGAGGAAGCGCACGAACGGGAACACGCTTTCCTTTACCGCGATGTAGTCGGGAATAATCTGTTTTGTAAAGCCCAGGTCTTTGAGCTTTTCGCCCGCCATTACGCGCGCCGCCATTTTTGCGAGCGGCACGCCGATGACTTTCGAGATGAACGGAATCGTTCTCGACGCGCGGGGGTTTACCTCTATGAGGAAAAGCTCGCCCTTCTTGATTGCGTACTGGACATTCATCAAGCCCACAACCTTCAATTCCTTGGCGAGCGCGAACGTCGCCTCGCGCACTTCCTTCAAAATGTTTTCCGTGAGCGTGTGCGGCGGAATAACCATCGCCGCGTCGCCCGAATGCACGCCCGCGTATTCGATGTGTTCGAGCATGCCGCCTATTACCGTTGTTTCGCCGTCGCTGATAGCGTCAACGTCAAGCTCTATCGCGTCTTCGAGGAACTTGTCGAGCAGCACGGGCTTTCCGGGGGCGGCGTCGAAAGCGTCGCGAATTACGCGCTTCATGTCCTCCATCTCGTAGACGATGAACATGCCGCGACCGCCGAGAACGAAGCTCGGGCGCAGGAGAATCGGGAAGCCGATTTGCCCCGCAAGCTCGTACGCCTGTTCGGGGGTGGTAGCCGTGGCGTTGACGGGCTGTTTGAGGTGGAGCTTTTCGAGTATGCGCTTGAAGATTTCGCGGTCCTCCGCGGCGTCGATTGATTCGGGCGAAGTGCCGATGATGTTCACGCCGTTTGCCTTCAATTCGGACGCCAAGTTGAGCGGCGTCTGCCCGCCGAACTGGACAATCGCGCCGTCGCACTTCTCCTGCTTGTAGACTTCCAAAACGTCTTCGAGCGTGAGGGGTTCGAAGAATAGCCTGTCGGAGGTGTCGTAGTCGGTCGAAACGGTTTCGGGGTTCGAGTTAATCATCAGCGTTTCGTAGCCCGCCTCGCGCAGGGCGAAAGACGCGTGCACGCAGCAGTAGTCGAACTCGATGCCCTGCCCGATTCTGTTCGGACCGCCGCCGATAATCATTATCTTCTTCTTTGTGGACGGGCGGAGTTCGCTTTCGACTCCGTAAGTGGAATAGTAGTACGGCGTGAACGCCTCGAATTCCGCCGCGCACGTATCGACGAGCCTGAAAACGGTTTCGATTCCGTACTGCTGTCTGAGCTGTTTGATGTTGCGGATTTTCGTGGCGCAAAGGTGCGCTATCTGCTTGTCGCTGAACCCCGCCTCTTTGGCGCGGCGCAAAAGGTCTTCGGAAAGGTTGAGAAGCCCCGCCGACGAAAGCTCCTCCTCTATTTCCACAATGCCCCTGATTTGCTTCAAGAACCACGGGTCTATTGCGGTAAATTCGTGGATTTCCGCGTCGGTAAAGCCCGCCTTGATTGCGTAGCGGACATAGAAAATGCGCTCCGCCGTCGGGCGGACAAGCCCCTTGCGGATTTCGTCGTGGTCTGTAATTTCGTCGCCGCCGAATTTGCCGCCGCCGCCGAGACCGCGCGTGCCGATTTCCATAGAGCGCAGGGCCTTTTGCAGGGATTCCTTGAAAGTTCTGCCGATTGCCATCGCCTCGCCCACGCTCTTCATCGACGACGTGAGGGTGTTGTCGCTGCCCGCGAATTTTTCGAAAGTGAAGCGGGGAATTTTCGTTACGACATAGTCAATCGTAGGCTCGAAGCTTGCGGGAGTTTCGCGCGTGATGTCGTTGCGAAGCTCGTCGAGCGAGTAGCCGACGGCGAGTTTCGCCGCGATTTTCGCAATCGGAAATCCCGTCGCCTTAGACGCCAGAGCCGAACTGCGCGAGACGCGCGGGTTCATTTCGATGACAATCATGCGCCCGTTTTCGGGGTTCACCGCAAACTGGATATTCGAACCGCCCGTCTCGACGCCGATTTCGCGGATTACCGCAAAGCTTGCGTCGCGCATGAGCTGGTATTCCTTGTCGGTGAGGGTGAGCGCGGGGGCTACGGTGATTGAGTCGCCCGTGTGGACGCCCATGGGGTCGAGGTTTTCAATCGAGCAGATGACCACGCACTGGTCTTTGTGGTCGCGCATGACCTCCATTTCGAATTCCTTCCAGCCGAGCAGGCATTCCTCGACCAGCACCTCCGACACGGGAGACGCGCTCAGCCCGAAAGCTACCATTTTTTCGTACTCTTCGCGGTTGTACGCAATGCCGCCGCCCGTGCCGCCGAGCGTGAAGCTGGGGCGGATAATGACGGGAAATTTGTTCCATTTTTCAATCCAATCGATTGCCTCTTTAAGCTCGTGGACGACGACGCTCTGGGGAATGTCCAAGCCGATTTTCATCATCGCCTCGCGGAAGAGCTGGCGGTCTTCGCCCTTTTCGATTGCCTCCTGCTTTGCGCCGATAAGCTCCACGCCGTATTTTGCGAGTATCCCGCGCTTGGCGAGCTCCAGCGACAGGTTCAGCCCCGTCTGGCCGCCGAGCGTCGGCAGAAGCGCGTCGGGGCGTTCCTTTGCGATTATCTTTTCGAGGACTTCGGGAGTAAGCGGCTCGATATAAGTTACATCGGCGAAGTCGGGGTCGGTCATAATCGTCGCGGGGTTCGAGTTGACGAGAACGACTTTGTACCCCTCCTCTTTTAAAGCCTTGCAAGCCTGCGTGCCCGAATAGTCGAATTCGCAAGCCTGCCCGATTACTATCGGGCCCGAGCCGATTATGAGAATGGTCTTGATATCTGTGCGCTTGGACATAATTTGTGTAAAATTTTTTGCGGCTACAATCCGCCTATATAAAAAATCCCGCAAATCCTACACGCGCGACGCCGCCACGCAAGCAAAAAAGCAAGACCCCGACGATACGGCGGCGCGGGTTTGCCGCCGCGCCCCCTTCTCCCGCGCCTACGAGACCGAAATGCGCAGGCGCAGCGAATGCGCGTCGGCGTAGAGCGGAACCGCCTCGAAGCCGCACACATGGTTGAAGATGCGCCCGTTCGGGGTGTCGGAAATTTTCAGAGGTTTGTCGGCTTCCACCTTGACGGTGTGCCCGTCCCTGTAAATCTCGGCGCAGTTTGCCGAAACCATTTTGTACGAATCCGCCGAAGAGCAGATTATCGGCACTATTATGCGCGGCGACTTCGCCGAAGCCGCGCACGAGAACGAAAGCTCCGCGCAGTCGGGCGAGAACCCGTAGCGCATTTCGCACTCCGCAACCCCCGATTTCGGCGCGTTCTGGCGGATGTCCACAAGCGCGCCCGCGCCCGAAACCTCCGCCGCGCGGCGTCCGCCTTTCGACGAAATTTTGCATGCAAGACATTTGTCCGACGAATAAGAAACGCCGTCCTCCACCGTCTCGATTCGCGGAGTAAGGCTCGCAAAGCTTGCGTCCGTTTCTGGCTGCATGTTGTCTATTTCGAAAAGCGCGTATTCGGTCATGCTCGACGCCGAGACCGCGCCGACTTTCGAATTCCAGAGCAGCGAAAGCGTGCCGCCCGTCGGGTGTCCCTGCGGCGTCTTGGGGTAGTAGACGGAATCGTAGGCGCTTATCGTCGCCCGCCAGTCGCCGACCGACACAAGCGACGTGTCAACGTCGGCAAAATACTTCACGCCGTAAATCTCTTCGCGCGGGAGCGGCGCGGCGGGGTCGCCCGCGGGTTTCGCATGCGGGCGCGTCAGAATGTCGGCAAGCCCCTTCATCTGCACGAAAGAATGGTGTATGCACGGCTTGACCCCGTGCGAAGCGTAGTGCAAGCCGCCCGCGAGAAGCCCGTCGGCAGTGCACCGTTCCAGCAGGCGCAGGTTGGCGGAGGCGGCGCGGAGGAAACGCGCGTCCCTGTCGGCAAGGCTTTCGAACATCGCCACGCAGCCGTCGGAGGTTCTGCTGCCCCAGTACGACCATTTGAAGCTTCGGGTGCAGAAGCTTCCGTCTATTGCGCCGTCGGGGAGAACGAACTCCAAGTGGGCGGCGGCGACTTCCGAAACGTAGTCGCGCAGTTCCGCGTTGCCGACAAGCTTTGAGTACGCCTCGATTAGCGGCAGGGTCTCGGCGATGTTGTAGCCGATGTCTATTCCCTTCAAGCCTTTTGCGCTCTCGCGTCCGAGCGGGTGGATTTCGCCGAAGACGAGCTTGTCGCGCTCCGACACAAGGCGTTTGAACGCGCCCGCGTAGTAGTCGCCGCGCTGGCGGAAACGCTCCACGTCGAGCACATGCCCCACGAGCGCGAGCGAATACGCCGCCCCTATGACGTAGTTTGCGTTCGGCTTTCCCAGCCACGGATAGCCGTACATGAAATCGCCCGCCTTGTAGAGGCGGTCGCGCATTTTTTTCAGATGCTTAGGCTCTATTATATCGGAGTATTTCGAAATCGACTCCGCCATCGCCATGCATCGGAACGCCGTGATTCCGCGCCACGAGTTGCGGAAATCGTTGCGCCACGAGCCGTCGGGGTTCGACATGAATTTCTCCTGCCAGTTGAACAGCCCCTCGGCGGCGTCGGAATAGCGCGAATCGCCGAGCTTTTTTGCGAGATACAAAAACGGATATTCGGCGTCGCCCACGCGCCCGTGGAGAATGTCGCAGGCGGGGCACTTTATAGCCCCCGCGTGCCCGCCGCTTTTTATTTGGAGGTCGAGCAGAGACTTGCCCCAAGTCTCCAAAAGAGACTCGCACCGCGCGTAAAATTCGGCGTCCGACGCGCCCTCATCGGCGGGTTTCCGCCCGCCTTTCGACATGCAGCCGAAGCCCGAAAGCGCGGCAAGCCCCGCCGTTGCTCCCGCAGCGGTTTTAATGAAATTCCTTCTGTCCATAATTCTCCCGTGTGTTTGTTGTGTGTCGGAAAATCCGCGCCCGCGCTATTCCTGCGACATGAAATAACGCTGGCACGAAAACTGTTCCGCGCTCTTCATGTCCGCCGATTTGTAGTACGCGCCGTTGGGGTGCAGGACGCTCGAAAACTGGTTGTCTTTGAGCATTGCGGGCAGAATGTCGCCGACAATCCTCGCCTTGATGTCGGGGTCTTCAATCGGGAACAGGCACTCTATGCGCTTGAACATGTTGCGGGTCATGATGTCGCCGCTGCCCGCGTAGACGATTGGCGAGCCTCCGTTTTCGAAATAGTAGATGCGGCTGTGCTCCAAATAGACGCCCACTATGCTCTTGACTGTAATGTTTTCGCTCATGCCCTTAACCCCCGGAACGAGCGCGCAGATGCCGCGGACAATCATGTCTATTTTCACGCCCGCGCGGGACGCCTCGTAGAGCGCGTCGATTGACGACTGCTCAACGACGGAATTTACCTTTATTATTATCCGCGCCTTTTTGCCCGCCTTTGCGTTTTCGGTCTCGCGCCGCACGAGGTCGAGAAACTTGGAATGGAAGCAGAACGGGGCTACCATGAGCTTGTCGAACTTGGGTTCGGACACTTTGCCCGTGAGCGTGTTGAATAGGTTTGCGACCTCCGCCGACAGATCCTCCCTCGCGCTGAAAAACGAGAGGTCTGTGTAGATTTTTGCGGTTTTCGAATTGTAGTTGCCCGTGCCCAGGTGGACGTATCTGCGCAACGCGCCGCCCTCCTCCCTTCGGACGATAAGGCATGTCTTGCAGTGCGTCTTGAAGCCGACTATTCCGTACACGACGTGCACGCCGCGCTCTTCAAGCTCGCGCGCCCACTGAATGTTGTTTTCCTCGTCGAAACGCGCTTTAAGCTCGACAAGCACCGTTACCTGCTTGCCGTTGGTTGCCGCCTCCTTCAACGCCTTGACAATGGGCGAGCCTTGGCTTGTGCGGTAGAGGGTAAGCTTGATTGCCAAAACGTCGGGGTCGCGCGCCGCCTTGGAGATGAACTCTTCGACGGGCGAAAAGCTCTCGTAGGGGTGGTGCAAAAGCCTGTCTTTTTGGCGGATTACAGAAAAATAGTCGTCGCAATTTCTGAACTCGTCGGGAATCGACGGGCGGTAGGGCGGGAATTTGAGGTCGGGGCGGTCAACCATGTCGTAGGCGACCGACAGCCGCGCCAAATTCAGCGGGCTTGCGGGAATGCGGTAGATGAAGCTTTCGTCGATGTCGAGCGCGTCCACAAGCGTTTTCAGGGCGGAGTCCGACACGCAGTCCTCTATTTCGAGCCTTACGGCCGCGCCCTTGCGGCGGTTGTGAAGCTCGTTTTCGATGGTCTGCAAAAGGTTTTCGGTTTCCTCCTCGTCGATGTACAGGTCGGAGTTTCGCGTGATTCGAAATATCGCCGAATTGCGCACTTTGTATCCCGGGAAAAGCTGCTCGGCGTAGTACTTTATAGTGTCGCTTAAATACACCAAGTGGTACTCGTCGGGATTCCTGCTCTCCATTCTGATTACGCGCGAGAGTATCGGCGGCACGGGCACGATTGCAATGTCGCTCGGTGCGCGCTTGACCGACGCGTTCGCTATCGAAAGCAATACATAAAGACCCTTGTTGCGCAGGTGCGGAAAGGGGTGGGCGGGGTCTACGGCAAGCGGCGTGAGCGCGGGGTAGACGTCGTCTTCGAAATACTTTCTGAGCCATTCCTTTTCGGCGGCGGTGCACTCGCGCGGGGTTTTGAAAAATATCTTCTCCTTGCGAAGCGCGGGAACGAGGTTGTCGGTCCAGCACGAGTATTCGTCGACGGTCATTGCGGCGGTGATTACGCTGATTCGGCGCAGCTGCTCGCGCGGGCCAAGCCCGTCGAAGCCGACGTCGAGCACGCCCGATTCAAGCTGCTGCTCCAAACCCGCAACGCGGATTTCGAAAAATTCGTCGAGATTGCTGCTTACAATCGAGAGAAAGCGCATGCGTTCGAGAATCGGGAAACTCGGCTCTGTGCAGAGGTTCAGAACTCTGCGGTTGAACGCAAGCCAGCTAAGCTCGCGGTTGAAATATTTTGGTTCGGCTTCTTTCGACATGAAATGTTTTTATTGTTTTTTCGGAAAATTAGCGGCGGACTTTCCAGTTTTCAAGCAAAGAAAGCGCGAAATCAAAAACCGCGAGAACTCCGCACGCAAAATCCTTGACAATTCACAACCACACGCCATTTATAATTGCCATTCTTTTAACCTAAAAAAACACATATGAAAAAATATATATCCGCTCTGCTCGCGGCGGCATTCTCCGCCTCGACCTTCGCCGCGCTGGAATCGCCCATCACGGCATCCACTGAGATTAACGCCCCCGAAACCGTCAATTCGCAGTTGATTGTCAGCAGCCTCGACGGCAAAAACGTGCAACTGAAAATCTCGGGCCCCGAGGCTCTGCTGACATCGACAACATCGGGATACGCAATAGATTTGAAAGAAAACACGTCGCTATTAATTGAATATAACGGCGGCCTGAACATCACGCCCGAAAATTCGGGGGTGAGCATAAGGAACGGCGCGTCGATGACGGTCAACAGAATTGTCGGAGACGTAAAAATGGCGAAAGTCGTCGTCTGGGGCGGCACGCTTACCATCAGAAAGGAAAACGCATTTTCCTACGGCAACGCCGGAACTACCCTGATGTTGGTAGCCAATGGAAGCAACATGGTGCTCGACGCATCGCAGAGCTTCAATAAAATGGATATCCGCTACAACTCGAAAATCAAATTTTCCGACGGCGTGAGCCTCAATTTCAAGGGAATCGACATCATCAATTCCACGTCGAAAATCGATGTCGTACTCGAAGATTTCAGCAACACAAACTCAATTTGCTTTGGAAGCGCAAGCGGACTGTCGCTTACCGACGGCGTGCTGACGGTTTCCAACTCCACGAAGAGCGTAGACTATACGTTCAAAGACAAAGCGGGCGAAATCATGAAAAACCTCGTGCTCGACGCGGCGACAAACACGCTGACACTCGCAAGCATTCCCGAACCCTCGACATACGCGGCGGTGTTCGGCGCACTCGCGCTCGGCTTGGCACTCTACCGCCGCAGAAAGTAGCCGACAGCTCCAACCCCTTTCAAGCCCGCGCCTGCGGGCTTTTTTTGTGCCGTCTGCGAGTGGGTGAATAAGCCCGCCCCTCCCCGTGCGACGGGAAGAAATGCGAGTTTGAATGCGCAAAAAGCCCCGAAAGGCGTTTTCCTTTCGGGGCTTTTGTCTGGTTGCGCGAAAAATTGCCGCGCGGGTTTTGGTTTGCCGCGTTGCCGCGCCGATTGGGAGGCGTTGCGGCGGCAATCCGCGCTACGCTTTGTAGGCTTTCAAGAGCTTTTCGATTTCCGCGATTTTCGCGCGGCAGTCGTCGAGCTGTTTCTTTGCGCCCTCGATTACCTTTGCGGGAGCTTTCGAGGTAAACGCCTCGTTCGAAAGGCGGGCGACCGTCGATTTTTCGAAGCCGCGCAGTTTGGCAAGCTCCTTTTCGAGACGCGCGATTTCCGCGCCCATGTCGATGTCGCCGCTCATGTCGAGGTAGACCGTGCCGAGGGCGGTAATCGCCGCGGGCGAGTCGCACTCGGCCGCCGTTTTTTCGAAGCTTTCCGCGCCGACGAGCTTTTTGAGCTTGTCGGAGTTTGCGTCGAAGATTGCCGCGCTTGCGGCGTCGGCGGGGAGAATCGACATTTTCGAATCGCGCTTTGTGCCCACTTTGCACTGCGCTTTGAGGGCGCGTGATTTTGCGACCAAATCTTTGAGTTTTTCGGTGTCCGCCGCCGCGTTTTCGTCTATTGAAATGCCGAGTTCGGCAAGCTCGTCGGCGAAGTCGGGCGAGACGTTTTGGATAAACTCTCCCGCGCCTCCGAAGCCCATCGAGTGCCAGAGTTCCTCGGTGATGAACGGCATGAAGGGGTGGAGCAAAAGCAGTGTCTGGCGCAGGCACAAATCCTGAACGGCGAGCACCGTGCCCCGCGCCGATTCGTCGGCGAGGCGCGACTTGGAGACCTCCAAATACCAGCCGCAGAAGTCGTTCCAGAAGAACGCGTAAAGGCTTTGCGTGATTGCGTTGAACTGGTAGACGCCGTAGTCTTTCGCGACGGTTTCGGCGCATTTGACGAGGTTTGCGAGAATTGCGTGGTCGTCGGAGTCGAGCTTCGAGACGTCGATTCTGTCGGCGATTGCTTTAAGCGACGAGTTGTCGCCCGCGCCGCCCGACATCTGCCTGAATCTGCACGCGTTCCAAAGTTTGTTGCAGAAGTTTCTGCCGAGTTCCACGCGCTCTTCGCTAAACAGAATGTCCTGCCCCTGCGGAGCGCAGTTCATGACGCCGAAGCGCAGGCCGTCCGCGCCGTAGCGGGCGATGATGTCGAGCGGGTCGGGCGAGTTGCCCAAGCTCTTCGACATTTTGCGTCCCTGCATGTCGCGGATAATGCCCGTGAAATAGACGTTTTTGAAGGGGATTCTCTCGCTCGGCACGCCGTCGAGGAATTCCAAGCCCGCCATAATCATTCTGGCTACCCAGAAGAAGATGATGT
>DHMA01000023.1:292-10745 GCA_002405555.1 Opitutia bacterium UBA4654 | reverse complement strand
TTC
The DNA here is from genome assembly GCA_002405555.1 of Opitutia bacterium UBA4654. Taxonomy (GTDB): domain Bacteria; phylum Verrucomicrobiota; class Verrucomicrobiia; order Opitutales; family Intestinicryptomonadaceae; genus Merdousia. The sequence goes on along the minus strand of DHMA01000023.1, from coordinate 10,742 downwards.
ATCGACGAAATCCACCGCTTCAACAAGTCGCAGCAAGACCTTCTTCTGCCCGACGTTGAGGAGGGCAACGTGAGGCTTATCGGCGCGACAACCCAAAACCCGGGTTTTTACATCAACGCGCCGCTGCTTTCGCGCAGCCACCTGTTCAAGCTCGAACCGCTCGGCTTGGACGACATCGTGGCGGTGCTCCGCCGCGCGCTTTCCGACCGCGCGAGGGGGCTGGGCGAAATGGAGATTTCCGCCGAAGATTCGGTACTTTCGGGCATAGCCTCCGTCTGCGACGGCGACCTGCGCCGCGCCCTCAACGCGCTCGAAACGATAGCGTTTGCCGTCGGCGGGCGCGGAACGATAGGGGAGTCGGACATCGAGGTTTTCGCCAAAGAGCGGCGCGTGCGCTACGACGCCGACGAAGACGAGCACTACGACACGATTTCGGCGTTCATCAAAAGCGTGCGCGGTTGCGACCCCGACGCGGCGATGTACTGGCTCGCCAAAATGCTCGTAGGCGGCGAGGACCCGCGGTTTATCGCCCGCCGACTGCTGATTTTGGCAAGCGAAGACGTAGGGCTTGCGGACTCGCGCGGAATACTTATAGCGAACGCCGCGTTCGACGCATGCGAGCGCGTGGGACAGCCCGAATGCGAGCTGAACCTCGCCCACGCCACGCTGTTTTTGGCGACCGCCCCCAAGAGCAATTCCGCCACGAACGCGCTTTTCGCCGCGAAGGCGGAGGTGAAAAACAAGCCCGTCCAGCCCGTTCCGCTCCATTTGCGCGACGCCCACAATTCGACGAACCGCAAGTTCGGCAACGGCGCGGAGTACATCTACAACCACGACTGCCCCGATTTCATCAGCGGGCAGGATTATCTTGAAAAAAACGTAAAATTGTACAACCCTACAAACTACGGTTCCGAAAAACAAATCGCCGAACGCCTGCAAGGCTTCCGCGAAATAAAACGAAGGATACAAAATGCGGGAAAATCTAAACGATAGCGGAGAACCCCAAACCTCCACAATGCGGATAACGAGAAGGGTGGAGCTTAACTTCTGGCGCACCTGCCTGCTCAACGCGGCGGGGCTGTCGCTGGCGTGGCTTACGACGCCGTCGATTCAGTTCCACAACATTCTCGCGTTCGGTCTGCTTGTGGTGCTCATCTGGTTTCTGAACTGGATTCTCAAACCCGTGCTCGTGCTTTTCGCGCTGCCGTTTATAATTTTTACAATCGGCGTCGGAATGCTTTTCATCAACGCGTTCATCATATATTTCGCCGCGCGGCTTATCCCGGGCGACGACATAATAGTAGGCTCGTACTGGGCGGCGTTGTGGGCTTCGTTTCTGGTGTCCGTGCTCTCGTGGGGGCTTGCGCTTGCGCGGAGCGAGCGCATAACGGTGCGCACTTTTGTGCAGAACAAAAAAGACCCCGAAAATTCGGATAACGACGACGTTATCGATGTCTAATAAAACCATGTTCGGAAAATCGGCATTATTTGCGGTATTGGCGGCGTGCGCGTCGGGGCTTTGGGCGCAGTCGTTCGGCGACGCCCCGAAAACAAAATATTCGGCGTTCTCGCAGGTGTTTGCGGACGTCGTGTTCTTCTCGCCCGAACAGGCTCTCGAAGCGTATTCGGGAAGCTGGGGCGGAACGCAGTCCATTTCCGTCGGCGACAGGCAGGTTGCGACGGCGGTCGTGGAGCAGAACTACTATCCGTCGCGCGACGTTTCCATGCTCAAACTCGTCGGAAGCGGCAAGCTCATGGGCGCGGGCGCGACAGTCCCCACCCGCTGCTATATGTACGTCGAAAACGGCAAACTGCGCCTCGACATAAAAACCGCCGACGATATGGTCGTTCCGTATTCGGGAATCGTCGAGGACAACAGGGTAATCTGGGTTCCCTACTACGGCTTTTTCCTCTACGACGTGCAGACCGACACTTTTTCGAACTCGCCCGACGGGCTTCGCATAGACTCGCGCGGCGAGAAATTCGTGTCGCTGCCCGTATTCACGGGAATCATGGAGGTTGACTCGGTGCTCGTGCGCAGCGCGTCCACCTACTCGGCAAACAAGGTCAGAACTTCGCGCAACGCAAAGTTCGAGTTCCCGACCTCCAAAATGCAGGACTGATTCGTCCCCCGCTTCGAACGCGTCCGCCACCATGCGCGAGCTTCCCGTAGATTCGCTGAAACCCGCCCTCCAAGCCGCGCTTGCGCGGGGAGAGCGCAGGCTTGTTGTGTCCGCGCCGACGGGTTCGGGCAAATCCACGCGCCTGCCCGTAATGCTTCTCGAAAGCCTCGGCGGGCGCGTGCTTGTCTTGCAGCCGCGGCGCGTGGCGGCGCGAATGCTCGCAAAGGGCGTTTCGTCGATTTTCGGCATGGGCGATTCCGTCGGCTGGCACGTCAGGTTCGACAAGCACTACGGCGACGACACGAAAATCGTCTTTCTCACCGAGGGCATTCTCGCGCGAATGCTGCTTTCGGACCCCGAACTGCGGGGTGTCTCCGCCGTGGTTTTCGACGAATTCCACGAGCGCAACATCTACGCCGACGTGTCGCTTGCGCTCGCGCTTCGGACGCAGAAGAATCTGCGCCCCGACTTGGCGATAGCGGTCTGCTCGGCGTCGATGGATTCGGACGCGATTTCCGCGTATTTGGGAGGCGCGGAAAAATTCGAGTGCGGCACGCGGCTTTTCCCCGTCGAGACCGAGTACGCGCCGCCGAAGGACAGGGACTCGAAAATTTGGGACTGCGCCGCCCGCGAGTTCGACAGGCTTGCGCGGGAGGAGTCCGACGGCAGTTTTCTTATTTTCATGCCGGGGGTTTACGAGATAAACAAGACCGTCGCGAAAATTTCGGCAAGCCCGCGCTCGAAGGGCTTTGACGTGTTCGCGCTCCACGGCGATTTGCCGCCCGAACGGCAGGACAGAATCCTCGCCGACACGGGCAGGCGCAAGGTGATTGTGGCCACAAACGTCGCCGAGACATCGCTTACGATAGAGGGCGTGCGCTTCGTCATAGATTCGGGGCTTGCCCGCGTTGCGCGTTTCGACCCCAACAGGGGCGTCAACACCCTGCTGTGCGAGCGCATAAGCCTTGCAAGCGCAACGCAACGCGCGGGACGCGCGGGCAGAACGGCGGCGGGGCGCGTCGTCAAGCTTTGGCGGCGGGGCGACGAGGAGTATTTCGAAAAATACACGCCGTCGGAAATCTCGCGGCTCGACATCTCGCAGATTCTGCTCTGGCTTTCGGCGGCGGGCGTTTCGCTCGACTCCCTCGACCTCTTCGAAAAACCGCCGACGGAGTCGCTAATCCGCGCGGCGGCGACGCTCAAAACCCTCGGCGCAACCGACCGACTTGGGCGCATTACAAAGCTCGGCCGCGACATGGCGTCGTTCCCGACCGAGCCGCGCTACGCAAAGCTTTTGATTGACGGCGCGCGCTCGAACTGCCTGCGCAAAACAGCGCTCATCGCGGCTCTTACGGACGTCGGGCGCGTGAAAATTCAGCTTTCCGACGCGTTCGCCGAGGCGGAGCGCGACGCGCTTGTAGGCGACGCAAAAAGCGAGCCTGAGGAAAACGCGCGGCTTTGCGAAATCGCAAAGGAAAACTCATTTTCGGAGGATTTTTGCAGGCGGCTGGGAATCCACTCCGCAAACGCCCGCAAGGCGTTTTACGTGGCCTCCGACTTGGCGCGGCTCGCCCGCAGGTTCGAAAATCCCGACGGCGCGGGCGATTCGGAAATCGCCAAATGCGTGCTCGGCGCGTTCTCCGACATGGTCGGCGTGCGCCTCAACAAGGGCACTCTCGCGTGCAGGTTTTCGGGCGGCAGGCGCGGCGAAATTTGCAGGGAAAGCCGCGCGTACGCTTCCGACGTGTTCGTCGCCCTCGACATGAGCGAGCGCAACGTCGCGGGGGGCGTTTCGATAATGGCGTCGTCGGTCGTGCCTATTTCGCGCGAGCTTCTTGCGGAGCTTTTCCCCGACGATTTTTCCGAGACTGCGGAAACGAAATTCGACGAAATCCACAAGCGCGTGGTGTCGTCGTCTTCCGTGAAATTCCGCGACTTGGTTTTGTCGGAATCGTCGTGCGGGCGCGTAGACGCCGACGCCGCGGCGAAGATTCTGCGCGGGGAAATAGAGTCGGGGCGTCTGCGCCTCAAAAACATGGACGAGGGCGCGGAGGAGTTCATCGAGCGCGTGAATTTTGCGGCGGCGGTCTGCCCCGAAAGCGGAATCGCGCCGATAGACGACGCGGCGAAGTCGGAGATAATTTTGCAGATGTGCTGCGGGCTTACGTCCTACGCGGAGGTAAAAAACGCCGACGTCCACGCCGCCCTGCGCGACTGGCTTTCGGCGGGACAGCTTGCGCTGCTGAAATACCTCGTCCCGAAGACCGTCGAATTTCCGCGCAGAAAAAGGCCGTGCCCGATACGCTACGACGCGTCTGCGCGCCGCGCGACGGTGTCGTCGTTTTTCAGGGATTTCTTCGATTTCGACCCCAAGAAAATCAAAATCTGCGACGGCAAAATAAAGCCCACTTTCGAGCTTCTCGCGCCGAGCGGGCGTCCCGTGCAGACCACGCAGAACTTGGAGGAGTTTTGGCGGACTTCGTGGGTGTCCGTCAAAAAGGAGCTGAAAGCCCGCTACCCCAAGCATTTCAAGCCCGACGACCCCCACTGAGCGTTTCGGCGCATGCGGCGCGGGCGCATTTCCCCGCGCTTTTTTTGCGCTTCGCGCAGGCGGGTTTCCGCCAAAATTTCGGCGCGGAATGGGCTACGAGAGCGCGACAAACAGGCACATGACCACGAAAATCAGCCACGTGGTTCTGCGGATTTCCCTTGCGCGTTTTTTCGCCACAAGAATGAGCGTGTAGGCAATGATTCCGAACGCGAATCCCTCCGAAATTTTGAAGGTAAGCGCCATTATCATCATGCAAAAAAACGTGGGGATAACTTCGTCGAGGTCGTCGAATTTCAGGTCTTTTAGTCCCTGCATCATCATGATTCCGACGAGCACGAGCGCGGGGGCGGTCGCCGCGGCGGGGATTGCGTTTATCAGCGGCGATATGAACAGCGAAAGCAGGAAGAGCGCGGCTACGACAAGCGGCACAATTCCCGTGCGCCCGCCCGCCTCTATGCCCGCGGCGGACTCGACATACGCGCCCGTCGTGGAAGTTCCCAGCATCGCGCCGCCGATTGTCGCGGTGGCGTCGGCTACGAGCGCGCGCCCTATGTTTTTCATGTGCCCGTCCTCCGACATCATTCCGGAGCGGCGTCCCAGCGCGACGACCGTCGCGATTGTGTCGAAGAGGTCGAGGAAAAGCAGCATGAGGATTACGGGCATTGCGCGGCGGAAGTCGCGGAACGGATACGCCCAGTCGAGCTGCATGAAAGTTTCGGAAATTCCGTGCGGAAGCGAAAATATTGCGTCGGGAATCTGCGCCATTTTGCGTCCCTGCGAGTCCGTCGCAAAGAACGCCACAAGCGTCATGAGCGCGATTGTCGCGATTATCGCGGGTCTGAATTTTTTGCACGTAAGAATCGAAACCAGCGCGATTCCGCAGAGCGCGAAAAGACATTCGGGAGAGGTGATGTCTCCCGCCGTCACAAGCGTATTCGGGTTGCCCACTATTATTCCCGCGCTTTTCAGCCCGAAGAACGCGATGAACATGCCTATCCCCGCCTGCAAGCCTATTTGGAGCGCGCGCGGAACGCCCGCTATGATTTTCTCGCGCACGCCCGTAATCGAAATCAGCAGGAAGAAAAGGCCGTTGTAGAACACGAGCGCGAGGGCTTCGCGCCAGTCCATTCCCATTCCCACGCAGACGAGAACCGCAAAGTATGTGTTCGAGCCCATCGCGGGCGCGACTGCGATTGGCATGTTTGTAAGCAGCGCCATCACGACGCACCCGAACGCCGTCGCGAGCGCGGTAACCGTCACGAGAGCCGCCTTGTCCATGCCAGCAAGTCCGAGAATCGCGGGGTTTACCGCGAGAATGTACGACATCGTCGCGAACGTCGTAAAGCCCGCCGCGATTTCGCGCGGGAGCGTGGTTTTGCGCTCGCGTAGTTTGAAGAATTTTTCGGCGGAGTTTGTCATACGGTTCTGTCGAGGGAGCGGTAGTTGATTGCCTCGAAAAGGTGGTGGGTCTGGATTTTTTCCGACGAGTCGAGGTCGGCGATTGTGCGCGAGACTTTCAGTATTCTGTCCCACGCCCTCGCCGACAGGTTAAGCTCTTCCATTGCCGCCGAGAGAATCGACGCCTGCTCGTCGTCGAGGGCGCAGTATTTGCGAATGTCGGCGGCGTCCATCGACGCGTTGATTTTCGACGGCCTGCGGCTTTCCGCAAAACGCTCCGCCTGAATCCTCCGCGCCGCCGCGACCCTCCTGCGGATTTCCGCCGACGGCTCTCCCTCGCCCTTCGAGCGCAGTTCGTCCACGGGCAGGGCGGACGCCTCTACGTGAATGTCTATTCTGTCGAGCAGCGGGCCCGAGAGCCTTGCGCGGTAGTCCTGAATTTGGCGCGGAGAGCACCTGCACTTGTGGCGCGGGTCGCCGAGGTATCCGCATTTGCACGGGTTCATCGCCGCGACGAGCATGAACTTGCACGGAAGCGTGGTTTTGCCCGCCGCGCGGGAAATCGTGATTTTCCCGTCCTCGATCGGCTGGCGGAGGTTGTCGAGAATGCTACCGAATTCGGGAAGCTCGTCGAGAAACAGCACCCCGTTGTGCGCAAGCGAGACTTCCCCGGGCTTCGGGTTCGGTCCGCCGCCCGCAAGCCCGACGCGGCTTATCGTGTGGTGCGGGGCGCGGAACGGGCGTCGGAAGCACTTGCTTTCGCCCGACTGCGTAAGCCCCGCCGCGGAGTAGATTCCGAGGATTTCGAGGAATTCTTCGAGCGTCGGCGCGGGCATGATTGACGGAATCCGCTTTGCAATCATGCTCTTTCCCGAACCGGGAGGGCCGACCATCAGAATGTTGTGTCCGCCTGCGACTGCGACTTCCACGGCGCGGCGCACAGCCTGCTGTCCCTTGACGTCGCGGAAGTCGGGCATGGCGGAGTCGTCGAATTCGCGGCGGAAGGGGGAGTCCTCCGCGCGGACGGGTTTGAGTTGGGCGTTGCCGTTGAGGAAATCGACAAGCTCGCGCAGGTTCTTCGCCGTGTAGACTTCTATTCCCTCCACGAGCGCGGCCTCCGCGGCTGAGTCGGGCGGAAGAATCACGCCGCGCATTTTCTTCGACCTCGCCAAAAGCGCGAGCGACACCCCGCCGCAAATCGCGCGGAGGTCTCCCGAAAGGCTAAGCTCTCCCGCGACGACAAACTCTCGCAGCTTGGCGTCGTCCACAACCCCCGTCGAGGCGAGGATTCCCAGCGAAATCGGGAGGTCGTAAATCGGCCCCTCCTTTTTGATGTCCCCGGGGGCGAGGTTTACCGTCATCTTCGTCATGGGCATCGCAAAACCGCTGTTTGCCATCGCCGACGAAACCCTGTTTACCGACTCCTTTACGGCGGCGTCGGGCAGCCCCACTACGAAGGTGCGCGGTTCTCCGCGCTCGCCCGAATTTACTTCGACCTCTACGGGCAGAGCCTCCACCCCTATCAACGCGCCTGAATTTACTTTGGAAAGCATGTGAAAAAATTTATCCGCGTTATAATTTCAATATTCCGAATTGTCAATTTATACTTGAAAGCCGCCGCCGCGGGGGTAGTTTTGCGCGTATGGATTCCGAATTGCAAAACGCCGCGCAAAGGCTTCTCGAAAAATGTACGCGGGCGGGCTTGACCGTCTGCGCGGCTGAGTCGTGCACGGGCGGGCTTGTGGCGTCGTCGATAGTTTCGGTGCCGCATGCGAGCGGGTTTTTCAGAGGCTCGACGGTGGTCTACTGCGACGCCGCAAAGGAGAACGTGCTCGGCGTCCGCCGCGAAACCGTCGAAAAATATTTCGCCGAAAGCCCCCAGTGCGCCGACGAAATGGCGGAATGCGCCGCGCGCGCGTTCCGCGCCGACATCGCCGTTTCCGCGACGGGCTTTCTCGATTCCAACGTGGGCGGCAAGCCCGCGGCGCTCGCGGGGCGCGTGTTCATATCGCTTTTTCTGCGCGGAGGCTTCGACAGGCTCGCGCTGTCGCTCGACGTTTCGCGCGGACGCGCCGAAAACCGTAAGGCGGCGGCTCTCGCCGCGCTCAATCTTATTCTATCAAAATTGGACAAAATTTCATGAAGTATATTATATCGTTTTTCGGCAACCTTGCGGCGAACCTGATTTCGCTTGCGGTTTTCTTTCTGATTGTGCCCGCGTTTGCGGTCGCGGCGATTTTCGCGTTTTTGCTGGCGCAGTTCGGGCTTGCGCCGTCGGGAACGCCCGACAGCGCGGCGATTGTCCTCAACCTCTCCGACGCCGTGTGCGAGTTCGCGCCGCCCGCCGACGCGCTCTCGAACCTCAAACGCGGCGGGGCGGCGTCGAGCGTGCTTTCCGTTTGCTCTAAAATAGAGGCGGCGGCGCGGGACGACTCTAACAAGCTGATTTTCATTTCGGGTTCTTTCGACTGCGCCGCCGAGGACGTCTCGTACGCGCAGATTGCCGAGCTTCGCGCGGCTTTGCGCAGGTACGCGGAGTCGGGCAAGGAGGTTGTCGCGTACCTCGAAAATCCGTCCACGCGCGACTATTTCCTCGCAAGCGCGGCTACTACCGTATTCCTCAACCCGTTCTCCGAACTCGAATTCAAGGGCTTGGGCGGCAACGCGGCGTTCTTCGGCAACGCGCTGAAAAAATACGGCGTCGAAGTCGAGGTCGTGAAAGTCGGCGCGCTCAAAAGCTTCGGCGAAATGTTCACTTCCGACAAAATGTCCGAACCCGTCCGCGAAAACTACGCGGGACTTCTCGGTTCGGTGTGGAATTCCGTTCTCGAAAGCGTCGCAAAATCGCGCAAAATTTCCGCCGCGGCTCTTGCGGAAATAGCCGATAAAAAGGCGGTGCTCTCCGCCGCCGACGCGCTTTCGGCGCGGCTTGTAGACAAGCTCGCCTACCGCGACGAAGCCATAGACTACATCTCCGAAAAAGTAGGCGCGGACGGAATTTCGTTCGCCCAGATTTCCGTCGCCGACTACGAATTTTCCGACTGCGGACCCGACTGCGGCGGCGTTGTCGCCGTCGTCTATCTCAACGGCGAAATCTCCGCCGCAAAACCCGCAAACGATGTCGTTGACGCCGCGACGTACTGCGTGCTTCTGCGCGAACTGCGCTTCGACGAAAACGTCAAGGCGGTGGTGCTTCGCGTCAACAGCGGCGGCGGCTCGGCGTACGAGTCGGAATCAATCAGGCGCGAGGTCGAACTGCTCGCAAAGGCAAAGCCCGTCGTGGCGTCGTTCGGCGGAATTTCCGCAAGCGGCGCGTACTGGATTTCCACCGCCGCAAACAAAATCTACGCCGACGCCGAAAGCATTACGGGTTCCATCGGCGTGTTCTCGCTTCTGTTCTCCGTCGAGAAACTCGCCTCCGATTTCGGCATAACTTTCGACGGCGCGAAAACCGCGCCCATGGCGGACATCGGCACGCTCTCGCGCCGCCCGACCGACGCTGAAATCGAGCGAATCCGCGCGGCGACCTACACTGTGTATTTCAAATTCGTGTCGCTTGTTTCGTCGTCGAGAAAAATTCCGCGCGACGCCGTTTTGAAGCTCGCCGACGGCCGCGTGTTTTCGGGAACGGCGGCGAAAAATTTGAAGCTTGTGGACGCAATCGGCGGACTTTCCGAAGCCGTCGAATACGCAAAAAAGGCGGCGAAATGCGAAAGCGCGTGCGTGGAGGAATACCCGCAACGCGACGCCGTGCGCGATTTGCTCGACATGGTTTCGGAGGGCGGCACGCCGTTTGCAAAATCGGTGCCGATTAAGACACTGGAAAGATTTAAAAAGCTGGCGGAAACAAAACGCCGCTCCGACATCTACACAAGGATACCTCTCGATTTCAAAATCAAATAGCACGGCGCGAAGACGGCGCGTCATAGCACCGTTGATGCGGCGTTTCCCTGTACGCGCAGACTGCTCGCGCACAGGAAAGCCACTCTTATGAAAGCACTCTAACGCGCCTAAAATTAGAGTGCTGGCGCACGAAGATTTTTAGAATGCGCGAGGATAAAAGTTGAGTGGGTTGGTTTGCGGAGAATCCATATTGTGGGATTTCCGCTTTTCCTTTATCCGCGCAACGCGCGTCTATTTTTATTTGTTTCTTTTCAAAATATTGCATTTCCCCAACGCCAGTAATTGGCGAAGCCAATACGAACTGATACAGAAAAGGCGCGGTTATAGCCGCGCCGCATTATCACAGAAAGGAGCGAAGCTCCGACGCCGTGCAGGCTGCAGCCTGTCGGTTATAGCTGCGCCGAATTATCACCGAAAGGAACGAAGTTCCGTAGGAAGGCGCACCTTGCGCCCGAAGCTCCGTAGGGAGGCGCAC
>DHMA01000023.1:0-242 GCA_002405555.1 Opitutia bacterium UBA4654 | reverse complement strand
CGTAGGGAGGCGCACCTTGCGCCTAGGAGAGGAGTTCGAGAGCTTCGCGGCCTGTCATGCCTATGGCGACGCCTTTGGCTTGGGCGGCTTTCGAGACGGCGACGACATTTTTTGCGAACATGTCGTCGTATGAGTTCACGCCGGTGACGATTGCGAGGGCGTCGCCGAGTTTGTCGGCGGTTTCGACCTTGACGTATCCGCAGGCGAGCATGCCGTTTGCGGCGGTTATCGCAAGAAGCGAG
>DHMA01000146.1:3579-4955 GCA_002405555.1 Opitutia bacterium UBA4654 | reverse complement strand
TTATGGCAACGGAGGCTACGGCGGCTATGGCGGCTACGGAAACGCGGGCTACGGCGGATACGGCGCGGGCGGATACGGCGGCTACGGAAACGCTCCCGTGGCTGGCGGCGGCGCGGTAATGCCCAACCGCACTTTGCGCGACTATTTGATGATTTTGCGCGAGCGCATTTGGTACATCATCGTGACGTTCTTCGTAATTTTTGCGGGCATTCTCCTCTACACGTTCAGAATGACCCCCATGTACACGTCGGTCGCGACGGTTCAAATCCTCAGGGATTCCGACGTTCCGATTGACGGCCCGGGCGGCGTCCAGCGAAGCCACAACGACATTGTTTCGAATGTGGAAGACTTCAATACGCAGGTCAAGCTCATGGAGAGCTTTGAGGTTATCTCGGCGGTGCAGTCGCGCCTCAAAGAGGACGACATGAAAAAGCTCATGGCGCCCTACAACGACATGATTACTTTCGGACCGAAGCGCACGGAGGCGGAAATTCTCCAAGAATACAGGTCGATTACGCCCGAAAGGCTCTCGCTTGTCGTGAGGGTAGCGTTCCGCCACCCCGACCCCGCAATCGCGATGCGCATCGCAAACCTCTTCGCCACGGAGTACATTTCCTACACGCACCAAGTGAGGGTTCAGAAGCTGATGAACTCAATCGACGAACTCCGCACAAAGGTTTCCCAGCAGGAGGCAAAGGTAAAGGAGCTTGACAAAAAGCTCGTGGAATACCGCAAAATCAACGGCGCGGTTTCGCTCGACCAAATCGACGACGTTGACAGAACCGAACTCCGCGAAATCAACACGATTCTCACGAGCGACAAACGCATTTTCGACGCGATGTCCACCCAGTGGAACCTTGTGCAGGACTACAAACGCGAGGGCAAAGACCTTTGCACCCTGCCGTTTATCGCCGACATTCCGTCGGTCGCAAGGCTCGTTTTGGACAAGTCCACCCAGCAGGTTGCCGTGGCGGCTCTCGAAAAACGCTACAAGGAAAAACACCCCCGCATGATTGAGGCGCGCAAAACGCTCGACCAAATCGAAAAGGAACTCAACGCGGCGGTCGATTCGGCGTGCGCGAAAATTCAGGCGTCCTACGAAAACGCCAAGCAGAATTACGAGCAGTCGCAAAAACGCCTGAGCGTGAAAAAGGAGGAAATTCTCCAGCTCGGTCAAAAGGCGATTATTTATAAGTCCATCGAGCGCGAACGTCAGGTTGCGGAGGGCATGCACCAGTCGCTGATTTCGTCGCTGAATATCCGCATGGCGCAGGTCAGCCTCATCAACGAACGCGCAAGCATTATCGACAGGGCGGGAATGTCGCCGCGCCCGTCAAGCCCCAACTACGTCCTCAACATTCTGGCGGGCTTCTTCG
>DHMA01000146.1:0-3536 GCA_002405555.1 Opitutia bacterium UBA4654 | reverse complement strand
CTTCGCGGGCATCGTAGGCGGCGTCGGCATGGCGTTCCTCGTGGCGTTCATGGACGACCGCGCAAAGAGCGCGTACGACGTCGAGTCGGTCATCGGGCTTCCGCTCTTGGGCGTCATTCCCAGAATCAAACGCCTCAACTCCTCCGAAAAGGCGCAGGTTGCCGCATCGAACGCCGACCGCGCGACGACCGAGGCGTTCCGCTCGCTCTATTCGACCCTCAAAGTAAATTCGCTCGGCAAAAACGCGAAAGTCGTGCTCTTTACGAGTACGACGCCGTCGGAGGGCAAGTCTTTCGTGGTTTCCAACCTCGCGTTCACGTGCGCGCTCAACGGCGAAAAAGTCATCGTCATCGACGCCGACCTGCGCCTGCCCGCGCTCGCGAAAATCATGGAAATCAAGCCGACCGAAGGCATCGTCGGCTGCATAGAGGAGGGCAAGCCCCTCGAAAGCGCGATTATCCGCGACTACTTCCCGAACCTCGACGTTCTCGTCTGCGAAAAACGCGCGGAAAATCCGACGCAAATGCTCAATTCGCCCGAATTCATTTCGCTCATCGAATCTTTGCGCGACAAGTACGACAGAATCTTCGTGGACTCGCCGCCGATTGGCGCGGTAAGCGACGCAATCTCGCTTCTGCCCAGCATGGACGGCATTATCTACGTCATCAAATTCAACGCGACAAAGCGCAAGATTGTGCGTAATTTCGTCCGCAAGATGATGGAGTCGAACGTGCCGATTATCGGGGCCGTGATGAACATGGTTTCGTCGGGCGTGTCGTCGTCGTACAGTCTGAACTACTACGACAAAAGCTACCAGAGCTACTACACGACCCCGCCGGCGGACGAATCCTCCGACGAAACGGAAAACTCGTAGTCAGCAAAAAGCTTTGCTCCCGAAAATCCGCCGCAACTTCGCGGCGGATTTTTTTGCGCGGTTTTTTTTCGTAAACAAACGCCGAACGCTCCGCGAAAAATCGCATTGCCGGCGGATAAAGCGGCGCAAACATCGCCGCGCCTTGTTTTGGCAGTGCACTGCGGCGGATACGCTTGGCGGGCGGTTTTTGCAAGCAAAGCTGTAAAATAGACAAGGCTGAAAGCCCTTAAAAACGGCTAAATCGAAATGAAAGCGACCCCCGTTGCCGCGTTTTGCGGCAAGCTTGAAAGCGGTGTGTTCGCCGCCGCCGATTTTATTGCGCTTCACATGGACGTGTTTTGCGGCTGAAACGTATGTGCGGCTTTGTCGATTTCATTCGCTTTCCGAGGCGCGGGCGCGCCGCCCGAAAATACGTTTTTGCTTGCCGCGCAGCGCGGGTTTTTATTAAATATTTCCATGAAAAGTTATCTGTTGTATGTTGCGGGGGCGGCATGCGTCGCCGCAGGAAATTTTGCTTTTGCGGACGCGCCCGCAAAGCCCGCGGAGTTTAACCCCTACGGCGTCTGCGCCCATTTGTCGCGCTGGGAATTTCCGTGCGCCGACGACGAAATGAAGCTCATGAAAGACGCGGGCATCGGCGGCTTCCGCACCGACTTCGACTGGGGCGCAATCGAAAAAAAGGACGGAACGCTCGACTTTTCCGTGTGGGACGCCCTCGTCGAAAAATCGCAAAAACACGGCGTCGAAGTTCTGCCAATCGCGTCGGGATACGTTCCCGAACGCGTCCGGCCCTTCCCGCGCCACCCCGACGAGTTCGCCGAATTTTACGCAAAGGCGGCGGCCCGCTACGAGGGCAAAATGAAATATTGGGAGGTCGTCAACGAGCCTGACCATATCAGCTTCTGGGGCGGTCTAATACCCAATCCCAGCGAATATTCCGTTTTGCTAAAAAAGACATACGCTGCAATAAAAAAGCAGGCTCCGACAACAACCGTTCTCTACGGCGGTGTTTCGGGAGTGCCTTTTGAATATATCGAATCAACGCTCAAAGAAGGTTGCGGCGGCTATTTCGACATCATGAATGTCCACCCCTACAACTGGGGCGGCGTGCAGGAGGGCGTGCTGATTCCCAAAATCGAAAAGCTCCGCGCTCTGATGAAAAAATACGGCGTCGGTGAAAAGCCGATTTGGATTACCGAGTTCGGCTACTTCTCGTCCGACATCAATCCGTGCCTTAGGTCGTACATCAACCGCGCCGTCGAAAAGCTCGGCGTGAAAGTTTCTGAAACCGTAATCTGCCACATCGGCGACGAAAAATACAACTTCTATTCCGACGGATTCAGGGGCTGTGTCTCGCGGATATTCCCGAATGCAAAAAAATACAAACGGATAACTTTTGACAAACTTAAAAAGCTCTCCCCGCAGAAATATCCCGTGCTCTACATCGGCGGAAACGAGCACTTCCCCTACGCGTATATCGAAGACCTCTACAACTATGTGAAAGAGGGCGGAATCGCCGTCCACACGGGCGGAATCCCGTTCTACTACAACGCAAAAATCGACAAGAACCAAAATCTCATGCGTTGCGGCGGCGACAGAAATACCATGAAAATTTTTCGACTCGCCAGCAAGACGTGGAGCGACGCCGACATGCAGTTCGTCAAGCCCATGCTCGGCAACAAACGCCCGTATCGGCAGGCGATTCTCCACAAAGAGTCGGGCAAGGGCTTCGAGGACATCAAGCCCAACGGCTTCTACCACGGCAGACTGTATCTGTCGGACGAAGCGGTCGCGCCCGAAGACAGCTTCGAGCCGTTCCTCTACGCGAAATTCGGCGACAAGAAAATTCCCGTCGGCGCAACGCTCAAATACGGCGGCGACATGAAGGGCGCGTTTGTGGCGATTTTTTCCGACGGCGGCGAAAACGCAACCGAGGAGCTTCAAGCAAAAATGCTCCCGCGCGAATATCTGCTTGCCCGCGCCGCGGGCGTCGAGCGCGTCTATAAATATAGCTTCCGAAGCAACGAAAATAATTACATGCGCGAGTCGCATTTCGGCATAATCCACAGAAACCTCGACCCCAAGCCCGCGTACGTCGCCTACAAAACGCTGACCGAAATGCTCGGAAACGCCGTTCCCGCCTACCGCCAAGAGGGAATACTGAACGTCGCAACGTGGAAAAAAACGGACGGCACGCCCGTCTGCGCCGTGTGGACGCGCATGTACCCGCGAAAGGTGAAAATTAAGTTCGACGGTACGCCGACTTCCGCGCGCAACTACCTCGGAAAGCCTGTAAAATTCAAGGTTTCCGACGGAATCGGCAGCCTCAACGCGGGCGGCGGAGTCGTGTATATCGAGGGCATAGAAAACCCCGTGCTTGTTAGATAACTTCCCTAAAAAGCGGAAAATCGCGGCGACTTTTTTTCAAAAAAGCCGCCGTTTTTTTGTCTTTCGAAAAATTTTTTTTAGATGTATGTCTTTGAAAATCGCAAAATTCTAACAAAAGCGAAATAATTTTGAAAAAAAGAGCTTGCATTCCCGAAAAAAAATACGATGATGCAATCCATAATTTTTCAAGATGGGACTCTATCCACTACTTGAAAAACTAATCCCACGGTTCTTTAAAAAAGGTGCTTTGATTGAAAAAAACTTCAAAAAAAGT
>DHMA01000134.1:27585-33090 GCA_002405555.1 Opitutia bacterium UBA4654 | reverse complement strand
TTTCGCGAAACCCGCAAGGGGGCCGCGCTCCCAGTCCCAGTCGAAGTCGAGGTTCGCAACCCTCACGCGTTTGCACTTCCTTATCTTGATGTTCGAAACGCCCGATTCGAGGGCTTTGTCCCACTGCGGCCTCATCTGTTTTACGGAGTCGCTTTGATAGACGAGCAGCGAGCCGTTGCCGTCGAGGGTGAAGTCTTCGAAGCCTTCGAGCATAATCGACGTTGCGTCGAAGCACTTGTACCGCCCTTTCGGCAAAACGAGCTTCGACGCGCCTATTTTCTTGCAGTGCGCGAGCGCGTTGTTGATGAGGGTTGCGGCGTTTTCGACGCTTTCGTTCAAGCCGAAATCGGCGGCGTTGACGACCGCGCCATTCCCGCGCGGAAGCTCAACTTCGAACTCCTTTGCGCCCGTGGGCAGTTTGCCGAAATCTCCCGCAAAGGGCTTTGCGTCCGCGTTCGCCGGGTAGAAGTCGTAGCCGTTAAGCTCGCGCGGAGCGTCGGCGAAAACAAATGCGGCAAACGACGCCGCGCACAAAAATAAAATTCCCTTTTTCATCTGTCCTCCTGTTTGGTTTATTTTCCCACATTTGCGGGATTCTGTCAACGCCGACAAATAGGACATCTTTTGCATTTTGGACATCGCGCAAAAAAGCGCAAAAAAAAACGCGCCGAATCTTGTCGGCGCGGGAAATGCGTTTGGGCTTTTGCGGGCTTGCGCGTCGGCAAAAAACCGCCGCGCACGACGCCGCAAACGCGCGTTGTTTAGCGCACGTTTTGGAACGGGAACGCGGGCAGGCCGTCTTTGTTGAAGAGGCTGGCGTCGGGACGCGCCCACTGTGTCCAGAGATAGCGCGCGCCTTCGGGCATCGAGCCGTCGGAGCTTTTGAGCACTATTTTCCCGCCGTCGAGCTTTGCGGCGGCTTTTTCCCATTTGCCCTTTGTCAACACTTCGAAGCCGCGCGGTTCGCCCTTGAAGACGAGTCCGCGCCCGAAATCCTTGAACTTTATCTTCACTGTGTCGCCCTTGTACTGCGCCGAGACGAATTCGGGGGAACGCCCGTGGAAGCCAGCTTTTTTGTATACGTCGGAAAGCGCGAGGAGCGCGAGCCTGTTGCCTACGGTCGTTTTGTCCTTCGGGTGAATGTCCTTTTCCTCGCCGCAGTCTATGATGCAGACCGCGCCGACATTCGGGGCGAGTTTGCACGCGGCAAGCTGCCCTGCGCGGGCTTCGGGCCACTTCGCCTTGTTTTCGAACGACGCCAGCTGGACTTGCAGGAACGCCATGTTGTCGTTGCCGAAAGCCTTGCGCCACGATTCGACGAGCGTCTTATATTGCTCGGCAAAGCACGCCGACGCCTTTTCCGTCGTATCGCCCTCGCCCTGATACCAAATCACGCCGCGAGCCGTGTAGCCCGCGATGGGAGCTACCATGCCGTTGTAGAACATGTACGGAGTGGAATAGTCCGCCCACGGGGTAATCATTGACGGCGCAACCCAGAACGGCCATTTGCGGCGCTGGACGGGCTTGCCCTCCTTGCGCAGTTTTGCGTCTTCGGCGCGGGCTTTCGCGCATTTTGCGTTGTGCGCGTCGAGCCGCTTTTGCGCGATTTCGGGCGTAAATTTTGCCAAGCTTTTTTTGAAGTTCGCAAGGTAGCCCGCCAAGTACGGAACTTTTGCGTGGCTTTCTTCGGGAATCCAGCACGTCATGCTCGTCGCGCCTTTCGACGCGTAGAGAATGGCGACGGGAACGTCCAGCTCTTTCATGATTCTTTCGGCGAAATAGAAGCCGACGCCGCTCCACGCCGAAATGTTCTCGCCGTCCGCCGCGCTCCATTTCGACTCTTCGTAGCTGTCGGTACGGGGCTTCAGGGAAGCCTTTGCGGGCTGGTTGAAGTAGCGCATTGCAGGATAGTGGGCGCGGGCTTTCGCGGCGTCGGCGTCGGTCGTGGCGCGAAGCCTCCATTCCATGTTGCTCTGCCCGCCCGCAATCCAGACTTCGCCGACGAGCACGTCGGAAATCTTTTTGCCGAGCTTTCCGTTTTCCGAAACGCCAAGCTCGCGCGGGGTTTTGCTTGCGGGCATTTTGTCGAGCACAACGCTCCACTTGCCGTCCGCGCCCGCCTTCGCCGACTTTTTGACGCCCGCGAACTCGACGTCAACCGACGCGTTCGCGTCCGCAGTTCCCCAGATTTTTACGGGCATGTCGCGCTGGAGCACCATGCCGTCCGAAAATATTTTCGGCATCTTGATTTCGCCGAACGCCGACGCCGCCGCCAACGCCGAAATTATCAGTATGTATTTTTTCATATTCTTATTTCCTATTTTTTAAGATTTTCAAAAGGGTAGAGGGGAAGCCCGTCGGAGTCGAACACGCAGATTTCGGAGAGCGGGTCGTTCTTCCAGAGGTAGCGGACGCCCGAAACGTCCGCGCCGTCGGGGCTTTTGAGGACGATTTTCCCGCCGTCGAGTTTTGCGTCGGCTTTCGCCCATTTGCCGTTTGCCAAGACCTCGAAGCCGCGCAGCTGCCCGCGCGCCCCGATTTTCAGCCCGTGCGCGTCTACCGACACCTCCGCCGTTCCGCCCGAATATTCGGCGGATTTAAACTGCGGCGCAAAGGGGTTCGGCGTCGAAACTCCGTATACCTGCGAGAGCGCGACGTTTGCCATGCGCAGCCCGACCGTCGTTTTGTCTTTCGGGTGGATGTCGTTTGATTCGCCCCTGTCTATCGTGGGAACCGCGTACACGTTGGGGACGCTTTCGGCAACCGCAAGCTGGGCGGCGCGGGCTTCGGGCCACTTGTTTTTCGGGTAGGAGACGAACGACGAAAGCTGCGCCATGATGAAGGGCATGTCGGGCTTTTCGAAATATCCGCACCACGCCGAAATCAGAAGTTTCAGCTGCGATTCGAAGTGGAGCACGGCGGGTTCGAGCGTGTCGGACTCTCCCTGATACCAGATTATGCCCCTTGCCGCCAAGCCGCGAAGCGGCGCGACTTTCGCGTTGTAGTTCCAAACGGGCGTGCGGAAGTACGGCACGGGCGAAATTTTGTTCGGCCTTTTGTAGTCCCACTGCAATTTCTTCGGAGGACGCCCCTGCTTCTTGCGTTCGGCGTTCTCCTTTTCGAGCGCGGCGACTTTTTCCTCGTAGGTTTTGAGGTCTGCGCGGTAGGCGTTTTCGTCGTATTTGTCGGCGCGTTTTTTGAAGTTTTCGTAGACTCCTTTCATGTATTCGTTTTTTTCGGCGGTGGCTTCGTCAACCCACGCCGCCATTGCCGTCGCGCCGAGCGGCGTGCCCACGATGCCGACGGGAACGTCGAGAGCCTCGGAAATTTTTTCGCCGAAATAGAAGCCTATCGCGCTCCAATGCAACGCGCATTTGCCGACGTCGGCGCGTTCCCATTTTGCGCCATCGGGGGAGTCCTCCTGCGGGGTTCGCGCAATCGCGCGGGGCGACTGTTTGAAGTAGCGCAGAATTTTGTTTTTCTTGGCGCGTTCGAACGCCGCCTTTGCGTCGGTCGTGTTTTCGAGAACCCAGCCCATGTTGCTCTGCCCGCCCGCAATCCAGACTTCGCCGACAAGCACGTTTCCGATTTTTGCGCCCGCGTTTCCGTTTTCGTAGACGGTAATGGCGCGGGGCGTTTTGCTTGCGGGCATTTTGTCGAGCAAAACAACCCACTTGCCGTCCGCGCCCGCCTTCGCCGATTTTTTCGCGCCCGCGAACTCGACGTCAACCGACGCGTTCGCGTCCGCAGTTCCCCAGATTTTCACGGGCATGTCGCGCTGGAGCACCATGCCGTCCGAAAATATTTTCGGCATCTTGATTTCGCCGAACGCCGACGTTGCCGCCAACGCCGAAAGCGCGGCAATTAAGGAGCGGATGTTCTGTTTCATGATTTGTCTAAAACGCGTCGGGAGAAAAACGCCGATGTGTGTTGTTGTCGAAGCCCCGCCGGCTCTCCCTGCTCCGCGCGGGCTGCTGTTTTATTTTGAAAACGGATACGCGGGAAGACCCGCGTCGTCGAAAAGCGATACGTCGGGCTTCGCCCAGTCTTTGCAGAGATAGCGCACGCCGTCGATTTTCGCGAATTTGTCCGCCGCCGACACGACGACCGAGTTTCCGCGCAGTTTCGCCTCGGCTGGAAGCCACTTGCCTCCCGACCTCACTTCGAAGCCCCTCAAATTTCCGCGCGCTACAAGCCTGCCCTCTGTTTTGAAATCGACCGTCGCCGAATTGCCGTCGAAGCGGACGCCCTTTACCGAAGGCGCGGCGGAGCGTGCGCCCGAAACGCGGTAGACTTTCGCCAGCGCAAGCGCGGCGGAGCGTTCGCCGACTGCGAGTTTGTCTTTGGGGTGGACGTCGTCGGCGTCGCCCGTGTCGATTGTCGCCGCCATGAACATGTTGGAGAGTTTGTCGGCGACAGCCTGCTGCGCCAAGCGCACTTCGCTCCAATTCTTGCCGTTGAACGACGGCAGCTGGACGAACACGAAAGGCATGTCGGGCTTGCCGAACTCCCTGCGCCAAACTTTCACAAATCCCCCGAAAAGCTCCCCGAACTTCGCGCCGGCGGCGGAGTCGGACTCGCCCTGATACCAGAAGATTCCGCGGGCGGTGAAATTTTTAATCGGGCTGATTCTTATATTGTAGAGCATGCACGGCGTCGCCCACTTGTCGGGCGAGTCGCTCCACGGGCGCAGATTTTCGGAAACCGTCCACGCTTCGGGCGGGCGTTTGCCCTCTTTTTTTGCCTTTTCAACGCGGGCGGGATATGTGCGGACGTCGTCCTCGAATTTCGCGACGGCGGCTTTTGCGTCGTACTTTTTAAGACGCGCTTCGAACGCCGCCTTTTCGCCCGCGAAGTCGGGGTTGTTTTCGAAATCGCCGCGCGGAATCCAGGAGACCATGCGCGTTCCGGGGATTGCCGTGTAGACTATGCCGACGGGAATGTTGAGTTTTTTTGCGATGTCGCGGGCAAAGATGTAGGGAACGGCGGCGAACGAGTATTCGGCGTTTTTGGGCGAGCACACAAGCCAGCCGGAGCCTTTCACGGTGTCGGATTCGGGATTTTTCCCGATGCCGTCCATGCTACGCATTTGCGGAGTTCCGCCCTGATTGAAATAGCGCACGAACGCGTTGTTTGCGTTTGCGATAATCTCCTTCGCACCCGCCATGCCTTTGAGCGAAAACGCCATGTTGCTCTGCCCGCCGACAATCCAGACCTCGCCGACAAGCACGTCGGAAAAGTTCTTTTTGGGCACTCCGTTTTCGGAAACAACCATATTTCGGCACTCCTGAGACGCCTCCATCGGCGGAAGTTTCATGCTCCAGCCGCCGTCCGCGCCCGCCGTCGCCGACGTTTTCGCGCCCGCGAACGACACCTCTATCTTCGCGTTCGGCGCGGACGTTCCCCAAACGTTGACGGGTTCGCCGCGCTGGAGCACCATGCCGTTCGAGAATATGCGCGGCATTTTGACGTCGGCGCAAAGCGAAACGGCGAACGCAAAAAAGG
>DHMA01000134.1:19977-27543 GCA_002405555.1 Opitutia bacterium UBA4654 | reverse complement strand
AACGCAAAAAAGGAAACTGTCGCAAAAGAAAATGTCTTTTTCATATATCAATCCCCCGCGGAGGGATAGGCAAGGAAACATGAAGAATCCGACAAATCCCCCCGAAAAGTCGAAAATACATTAAAACGGCGGCGCGGCTTGTCAATCACTCTTTTGGCTTGAAAACGCGCGGTTTCGTCCGAAAATACCAAGTGATGATGATAGACGAAAACAGGGTTATCGCGAAGTCGAAGACCTACACAAAAGGCTTCAAGGGAATGGCGCCGACGTTCAGGCGCGGGCGCGGCGGACTGCTGTTTGCCGCAATCGGCACGGCGATTGTCGCGGCGTTCCTCTTCGGGCTGGGCGCGCTTGTCTACACCCTGATTACCGAGGGCGGAACGGCGGTCGAAAACATACGCAACAGCGAAGACGGCATTCCGCAGTATTTCGAAATCACCTACAAACCCAAGCAGGCGAAATGACACGCGCCGACGAACTCGCCGCCGCCCGCGGGCTTGCCGAAAGCCGCTCGAAAGCCCGCGCCCTCATAGAGGAGGGCAAGCTTCTCTGCGGCGGCAAACCCGTAGACAAGCCATCGCGCAAACTTCCCGACGACGCCGAACTTTCTATTGCGGCGGACGCCCAGACTCTGAAATTCGTCTCCCGCGCGGGGCTTAAATTGGAGGGCTTTCTCGACGCGTTCGGAATGGATCTGCACGGAGCGGAAATTCTCGACGCGGGCGCGTCTACCGGCGGATTTACGGACTGCGCGTTGTCGCGCGGGGCGGCATGCTCGTACTGCGTGGACGTCGGAGCGGGGCAGCTGCACCCAAAACTGCTCGCCGACCCCCGCGTGCGCAATTTCGAAAAAACCGACATTCGCGACGTGTCCCCCGAATTTTTCGACGGCAAACTCTTCGACTTCGTTTGCGCCGACCTCTCGTTCATCTCGCTCGAAAAGGTTTTCGACAGGCTCTGGAATGTCCTCAAACCGTCGGGAACTGTCGTATGCCTCGTGAAGCCGCAGTTCGAGACGTCGCCGTCGGTAATGCGCAAAAACAGGGGCGTTCTGCGCGACGGCTGCCTAAGAAAACAGGCTCTCGAAAAAATCAAAAAGCACGTTTCCGACAATTTCCCCGACGCCGAATTCGTCGGCGAGTGCGAGTCCAAAATCAAAGGCGGCGACGGCAATCTGGAATATCTTATAGGCTTCGAAAAAAAGCGCGCTTAGAAGGCTTATCCTTTCGCGTTTTCCGCCGACATTATGCGGACGAAAGGATAATCATGAAAAAAACCATAACGTTATTGTGCGCGGCATTCTTCGCCTGCGCGGCGTTCGCGGCATGCGGCGGAGAATCGTGCGCGGCAAAAACCGCGCAACAAACCCAGCAGTGCGGGCAGAAAGACTGCGCGAACGCTGCGGAGCAAAAGCAAAAAAAGCCCGAATGCAACGCGCAGAGCTGCGACAAACTGTCGAAAAACAAACACAACAGGCAGGGCGGAAAGCTCAAAAACGTCGAGCGCGACACCCTCCATTAATCGGGAGCCGTTCGGCAAAAAAAGAAGCGGCGGGATTCACAAACAAATCCCGCCGCGATAGCATTTATACAAGATTTAGATTAGAACAAAAAGCTCAGCTGCGCCGAAATGACGTGAATGTGTCCGTAGTAGTGCGCCGAGTCTCCCGCCGAGCCGCCGTACTGAGAGGGCGCGATTTCGCTGTTGCCGATTGTCATGATGTACGCGTACGCCATGTCGAGCTTGATGTTTTCGGCAAGGTTGTACCCGAAGCCCGTCGAGAACCAAAGGCGGTCGGAGCAGGGAATGCGCACGGTGCGGTAGTGCGAACCCTTTACGGGGCTTTCGTCGTAGCAGACGCCGAAGCGCAGGGTCAAATCCTCGATTTCTTCGGGATAGTAGTGCAGGCCGACCGACACGCGCGAGGTGTCCTTCCAGTTTTCCGCCGTGTGCGAAATCATCGAAGAGCCTTGATAGATGTCCAGATTTTCGAAGCACGACCACGCCGTGTACGAATAGTCCGCCATGACGGCAAAGTTTTCCAAGTCGCCAAAAAGACGCTGGTAGACGCCCACCGTGAAAGTCTGCGGAAGCGAGACCGACGCCGTGATGTCGCCGCGGTCTACCTCCATTAGCCTGAACGTGCCGTCTACGTCCTGACAAACTTCGCTGCGCCACTGGAAGCCGAAGCGTCCGCCCTCGGCGTATTCAACGGTAAAGCCGATGTTGCCGCCAACGCCCCAGCCGCTCGCGTTGAGCGCGATAGCCTCTCCGAACGGAACCGTGGCAATGCCCTGCGTCAATTTGCAGTAGGCGTACTGCGCGCTGACGCCGCCGCCGATTGTGAGCCAGTCGTTGACTTTGTAGGCAACGCTGGGGTTGATGTCGATGGTCAGCATATAGCTGTGCACGCCGTGCTCTCTGCCAATCCAGTTGGAGTCGTACTTCGATTCCAGTCCGAAAGGCGCGGTTACCGAAAGCGAGCCGAAGAGGTCTTCGGTGAATTTGTGGACGACAAACAGATTCGGCACATACGAGTTGCGAGCGCAGTCGTAGTCTTTGCCGTCCTTCGACATGCCGAGCGTCGGCAGAACCGCCGAAAGCCCCGTCGAAACCATTGTCTGCCCGACCTCCATGTCGATAAACGAGACCGCAGCGGGGTTGAGATACGCCGCGGAGGCGTCGTTGTTGGCGTTTACGGTTGCGCCCGCCATCGACGTTCCCATGTTCGACGCGCCCTGTTCGAGCACCTGAAAGCCCGCGCCGAACGCCGTTGTTGCGGCGAAAGCGGAAGCCGCGAATATTGCGTTTTTAATGTCCCTGATTTTCATTGTGGGCGCATGGTACACTGAACAATCGTTCAGTGTCAAGAAAAATCCTGAATGAACGTTCATTTAGACGCGCGGCGTAAAAAAGCGGGGAGATTTTTTTCAAGGATAAGCCAGCAAAAGAAAAAGCCGCAAAGCGGCTGACTGCGGCGGAGAAAGCGGCATACTTTGCGCGGATTAATTCCGCCTGCGCCGCAATCGAGACGGCGAGAAAAGAAGAAGCCATGAGCTTAATTTGCGTTGCGCATCCGCGCCGCGCACAAGCGTTGGGAGCGCGGGAATTAATATTGCGCCCGACATCAAGAGATACCGAGCGGCGCATGCGCAATTTTCCGACGCTACGCAAAGCGCGGGAGAGAACCGCCCTACCGCGAAGACGCGTCGGATTGGGGTCGCTTCGGCTTTGCGGCGGTTGCGCGGCGCGGTTTTGACGCCGCAGTTTGCGGGGCATGCCGCCCGCGCGAATCGGAGTCCGACGCTTTCACGAGGTCGTAGAACTGCAACAAATCTTCGGCTATGCGGCGGCGCACATAGTCGTCGCCCGAAGTTTCGGTAATGTAGGTAGTGCGTCCGAGAATCGAAAGGATTGTCGCCCCCACGAAATTTGTGGGCAGCTGTTTTATTTCGCCGCGCTTTTTTGCGTTGTCTATCACGCGAACCGCCTTTGCGAACTCTCCCAACGCGTACTTTTTAAAGCGCGGCTCGCGCATGATTACCGCCGAATAAAGCGTGTTGTATTTGAGAATGTCGAAGCGCGTCCGCCCGCAACAGGCTATGTTTTTGTGCACGTTTATGACGTGCAAAATGAAGTCGCGAAACGAGATTTCGTCCAAGTCGATTGTGGTGAGGTAGCCGTCGAAAAAGTACTGGGTACACGCCGCCAAGATGAGGTCGGACTTGTTTTTGAAATAGCAGTAGAGAAGCCCGCGCGACATTCCGAGCTCCTTTTGAATGTCGCTTACGGATACGGAATCGTAGCCCTTGCGAATGAGGAGCATGAAGGTTTTTTCGAGGATTTTTTCGCGCGTGTCTTTCACAACAAACAGAGACTGCCAAATATCGGGCGGAAATCAAGCCGAAAGGCGGAACGCCGCGCGGCGCGAAATTCAGGCGCGTCGGCCGCCGTAAAAAACCGCGCCGAGAAGCGTGGCAAAACGCGGTTTGCGCGAATCCGCGCCCCACTCTATGCCGACGCCGAAAATTTCGCGCGCTATTTTTGAGACGTCGAAGCCGACCGCCTCCAAGGAAGTCCGCATTTTGTCGGGGTGCAGGCACGCCCTGCCCGACGCGCGGGCGCACTTTCCGCAGAGAATGCAGCTGCCCGCGTACATGCCCAAACCGCCGAGCGACGCCTCCGCCGCGAGGATTTCGGCGTCGAAGCCCGCGCGTTCGGAATCGTACGCGTCGGCGATTGTCCCCGACGACGCCGCGACGCGCCGCAACAACAGCCGAACCGTCGGAAATTTTCGGTATCCGCACGGCGTTTCGAACGGTGGGCACGACCATTTTGCGCCGTAGTTCGGACAGCTTTTGCAAAGCTCCGACGACACGCTTTCGTCGAAAAACCGCGAGAGCAGTTCGGAGGTCGAAACGTCCTTTGCAAAAGATTCCGCCATTATCTTTTTCTGAACAGCCAGAGCGCGAACGCCGTAAGCGCGCCGTTTAAGATGAGGAGCGAGAAGCCCAAGTCGAAGCCGAAGAAAGCGGAGGTTGTCCAGTTGACGGCAAAGCAGAGCGCGGGGGAGGCAACCGCGATGTACGGCGCGGCGCGGTCGATTACGTCGTACTTTGTGAACATGCCGAAAAAGAACATGCCCAAGAGCGGCCCGTATGTGTAGGCTACAAGCTTGTAGACCAAGTTTACGACGGCATCGTTGCTTATTATGTAGAGCGCGACGATTATCGCAAAAAACAGCGCGGCAAACGCCGCGTGAACGGAGTTGCGGAGAAAGACCCTGCGTTTTTCGGAGAGGTCGGAGCGCGTTTCGAATTTGAGGAAGTCTACGCAAAACGAAGTCGTAAGCGCGGTGAGCGCGTTCGCCGCGCTCGGATACGACGCCGACACAAGCCCCACCAGAAACAGCGTTCCGCCGAAAAGCCCCATTTGTCGGCTCGCGACGGCGGGGAAAATTTCGTCGGTTTTTTCAAGCCCCAAGCCCGCCATGCCGCCGATTTTATCCACATATATGCAAAGCAGCGCGCCCAGAAGCAGAAAGAAATAGTTGACCGCAAGCTGAATCGCGCCGAGCGAATAGAAGTTTTTTTGCGCCGATTTTATGTCGGCGCACGAAAGCGATTTCTGCATCATGGACTGGTCCAAGCCCATCATCGCAACGGTTACAAACACGCCCGCCACAAGCTGCTTGAAAACGTTTGTCGCGGAGTCCCAGCGCATGTCGAACATGTCGCAAAAGCGCGTTCCCGCCACGTTTGGGTTGTCCGCCCCCGCGACCGCCGACGCCATTTCGGAAAAATTCCAGCCCATGTTTTTGCACACAAAAAAAATCGTGAAGGCGACCGCGGCAATCATGAAAGTTGTCTGCAAAACGTCCGTCCAGATGACGGTTTTTACGCCGCCCCTGTAAGTGTACAAATAGAGCACCGCAAGGAACACAAACGCCACGAACGCGAACAGAAGAATGTCGGCGGACGAGTGCAACACCCAAGACTCCGACTTCGGCACGAACGTGTAGAGCACCAGAATTACGACGAAAATCCTCACCGCCGCCCCAAGCACGCGCGAGACCATGAACACCGAAGTTCCCGTTTCGTGCGAAATCCGCCCGAAGCGCTTTCCCAAATACGCGTAAATCGACGTAATGTTCATGCGGAAATAGAGCGGCAGCAGAAGCTTTGCTATCACGATGTATCCCGCCACAAAGCCGAACACAAGCGGCATGTAGTAGAAATTCTGCCGCATGACGTTTCCGGGGACGGACACGAAAGTGACGCCCGAAATAGCCGTGCCCACCATGCCGTAGGCGACTACCGCCCACGGGGCTTTTTTGTCGCGCCCGAAAAACGAGTTCGCCGAGCCGCCGCGCGAAGTCAGATGCGACACTCCGAACATCGCGGCGGTGTAGACTCCGAGAACCAAAAGCAGAAGCCAAAGCGGATACATAAATCAAGCCCCCCTGTATGCGTCAACCGCCGCGCGAACCGAGCCGTGTTCGAGCAGAAGCGACTTCGCCCTGTCGTAGTCTCCAAGCCCCGTTTCGTCCATAATCATTCTCGCGCCCCTGTCCACGAGCTTTTCGTTCGAAAGCTGCATGTCCACCATTTTGTTGCCGCGCACGCGCCCCAATTTTATCATGATTGAAGTCGAGACCATATTGAGCACAAGCTTCTGCGCCGTGCCCGACTTCATGCGCGTGCTGCCCGTTACGAATTCGGGCCCCACGACCGCCTCTATCGGGATTTCGCATGCCGCCGCTATCGCCGAATCGGGATTGCATACCACGCACGCGGTGAGCATGCCGAGCTTCCGAGCGTTCTCAATCGCGCCCAGAACGTAGGGAGTGCGCCCCGACGACGCAATGCCCACAAGAGTGTCGCCCGAAGTCGGCTTGTAGGCGAGAATGTCGCGCCAGCCCTGTTCTGCGTCGTCCTCCGCGTTTTCGACCGCCTTGCGTATCGCGCCGTCGCCGCCCGCAATCATACCTATTACCACGCCGTCGGGAACGCCGTATGTCGGGGGGATTTCCGATGCGTCCACAACGCCAAGCCTGCCGCTCGTGCCCGCGCCGATGTAGAAAAGCCTGCCGCCCGCCCGCATTCTCTCCGCCGCGCCGTCAACGAGCCGCGCAATCTGCGGAATGCATTTTTCCACCGCAAAAGCCACGGTTTTGTCTTCGGCGTTTATGCCTTGCAGAAGTTCGAGCGTGGACATCCTGTCCAAATTCGAGTAGTGTGAGGGTTGTTCTGTGATTCTCATTTTTCCGAGCCTGTTTTTGAAATTCGCGTCGGGACGCGCGCGCCCCCTTTTCGGCGCATTTATTTTACGTTCGGGCGGACGCGTCAAAGAATAAAACGCGCAATTTCGGTAAATGTCAAAATAGTCCAACTATTCCGCGCTTCGGGCGGGGGAATCAGCCGAAAACCTGCGGAGCAAAACCCTGTCCCACGCCGCCGCGGCGAACGCCGTAAGCGGAATCGCCAAAACCATGCCCAGAATGCCGTCGAGGGCGATTCCCCAAAAGAACACCGAGAATATGATGACCGTCGGGTGAAGCCCCGTGCGGTCGCCCATAATGCGCGGCGTGAGAACGTATCCCTCCAAGCACTGAACCGCGCAGAAAACGCCCAAAGCCGCAAGAGCCGTGATCCAGCCGCCGTCGGCCTGCAAGAGCGCGACGGGCAAAATAGTGCCAAGCCCCACGACCGTTCCGAGGTAGGGCACGAGGTTCAAAATGCCCGCAAAAAATCCGAGCAAAAACCCGTACGACACCCCGACGCACAAAAATCCGACCCCGTACAGCACGCCCATAATCAGCGCAATCAGCAGCTGCCCCCTGAAAAACGCCGACATTATTTCGGAAAACCTGCGGACGAAAAACACGATGTCGCCGCGCACCGAGGGCGAGGCGAACGCGAGGTTTTTTTCGAGCTTCGAATAGAAGTCGAAGTTTGAAGTCAGCATGTAGTAGAGGTAAATCGGCACGACCGCGAACGCCGCGAGGAACGAGAAGAACGACACCAGCCCGCCCGTCGCCGCGACAGCCGTTTCGAGCACTTTTTT
>DHMA01000134.1:0-19921 GCA_002405555.1 Opitutia bacterium UBA4654 | reverse complement strand
GCGGCGGTAGCCGCCGCCGCAAACGACGCATGCTCCGCCGCCGCGCGTTTCATTTCGGCGACGTATCCGCGCAGGGTTTCGCGCGATTCTGGGTAGCGTTCGGCGATGTTGTGCGCCGCGCGTTCGGCAAGAGCGGGAAGCTCTCCGCAAATCCCGCCGATTTCGGAAACCGCCCGCGGAAGCGCGAACGCCGCAAGAGCCGCCGCGGCGGCGGCCGCCGCGACGCAGACGATTCCGCACGCCGCCGAAGCCGACACATGCGCCCTGCGCGAGACGAAATCCACAAGCGGCGAAAGAATGAACGAAAGAATCAGCGCGGCGGCTACGGGCGCTACGACCGTTCCGAATTTCGACAGAAACGCCGAAAGAAGCGCGAACAACAGCACGACGAACGCGCCTATCGCGAAAATCGAGAGGCACGCCAACGCCGCGCCGAAAAGTTTTTGCTGGAAAGCGGTAAACATTTGTAAAAAATAAAGTGTCTATCGGAAAACAATGCAAACAAATTCGGACATTTCGGCGGCTCGCGGCGGCTTCGACAAAATGGAGATTCGCGGCGCGCGCGAGCACAATTTAAAGAACGTCAACCTCGACATTCCGCGCGGGGAAATCGTGGCGTTCACGGGTCGGAGCGGGTCGGGGAAGTCGTCGCTTGCGTTCGACACAATCTACGCGGAGGGGTACAGAAAATACATGGAAAGCCTCTCCGCCGACGCCCGACGCCTGCTCAGCCAGATAGACAAGCCCGCGGTGGAGT
The DNA here is from genome assembly GCA_002405555.1 of Opitutia bacterium UBA4654. GTDB lineage: Bacteria > Verrucomicrobiota > Verrucomicrobiia > Opitutales > Intestinicryptomonadaceae > Merdousia. The sequence goes on along the minus strand of DHMA01000134.1, from coordinate 19,164 downwards.
CGATTCGCGGGCTGTCGCCCGTAATCGCGATAGAGCAGGTGAAGTCGCTCGGCTCGAACCCGCGCAGCACGCTCGCAACCCTCACCGAAATAGCCGACTACGCAAGGGTGCTTTGGAGCCTTGCGGGAGAGCAACGCTGCCCAAAAGACGGCGGGAAAATCTCGCGCCGAAGCGTGGACGAATGCGTAGACGCGGTGCTCGCGCTTCCGCAAGGCTCGCGCGTGTACGTTCTCGCGCCGCGCGGCTCGTTAAAGCCCGCCGCGGCGAAGGCGGAAATCAAAAGCCTGCGCCAGCGGGCGTGGCAGAGGGCGCGGCTCAACGGCGAAATATTCGAGCTTGACGACCCCGCCGCCGAACGCGAACTTTTCGAAAAATTCAAATCAGAAAAACTCCTGAAACTCGACCTCGTGATAGACCGCTTTCCGCTCTCGTCGGCGGCGCGGGGAAGAATAGCGGACTCCCTCGAACTCGCGCTCCGCGAGGGCGCGGACAAGGCTCTTGCCGCGTACTCCGCCGACGGCAAAAGCGGCGAGCTTGTGCTAAGCACCGCCTTTGCCTGCGAAAAATGCGGCGAAATCTACGCGCCGCTTACCGTGAGAAACTTCTCGTTCAACCACCCCGACGGCGCGTGCAAATTCTGCGGGGGAATCGGGCGCGTAATGCGCACAAGCGAAAAGCTCGCCGTGCCAGACGACTCGAAAAGCGTCGCGGGCGGCGCAATCAAGGCGTGGAGAGTCGGGGCGAAGAGCATAATAATTGCCCACAACAGGATTCTGCGGCAGCTTGCCGAACAAATCCCCTTCGACACAAGCGTTCCGTGGCGCGACCTCCCCGCCGAAACGCGGAAAATCCTGCTCTACGGGGACGACTCGCGGACGTATTTCCTGCGCCTCAAACGCGGGAACTGCAAGGCGGCGGAAGTGCATTTCGGCGGAGTCCTCGCCGAGGTGGACAGGCTCTGCGCGGAAACGGCGAGCGACGGGCTGCGCGCAAGGCTTTCGGTGTTCCAGATGTCGTCGGTGTGCCCCGTCTGCGGCGGGGCGAGGTTCTCGGAGCGCACGCGCAACGTGTTTGTGGAGGGCGTCTCGTACGACAAATTCTGCGCGATGAGCGTGGCGGAGTCGCTGGCGTTCGTGAAGTCGCTCGAAAGCCTGAAAAAATACGACAGCGTGCGCGACGCCGTAAACGGACTGCGCGACAGGCTCGGATTCCTGAACACGGTGGGGCTTTCGTACATCTCGCTCGACCGCGAGGCGTCCACGCTCTCCGGCGGCGAGGCGCAACGCGCGAGGCTCGCGACCCAGCTCGGAATGGACTTAACGGGCGTTACATACGTCCTCGACGAGCCGACAATCGGGCTTCACCCGTCCGACGACGCAATGCTGATAGGCGCGCTCAAAACGCTCAAAGACAGGGGAAATTCGGTTCTGCTTGTCGAGCACGACGAAGCCGCCCTCCGCGCGGCGGACTGGGTTGTGGAGCTCGGCCCCGAAGCGGGCGAAAAGGGCGGCGAGCTTACATTCAACGGAACGCTCGCCGACTGCCTGAAATCCAAAACGTCGCGCACGGGCATGTACCTTTCGGGACGCGCGAAAATCGGGCGTCCGTCGCCGCGGCTCTCGCCCGCAAACGGCTGGCTCACGGTCAAAAAGGCGAGGGAAAACAACCTCAAAAACATCGACGTAAAATTTCCCGTCGGGCTGTTCACCGTGGTTTGCGGGGTGTCTGGTTCGGGAAAATCCACGCTGGTCAACGACATTCTCGCAAAGGCCGCCGCCGCAAAGCTGAACGGCGCAAAGGAAATCGCGGGGGCGCACGGCGGCATCGCGGGCTTCGACAACTTCGACACCTGCGTGCGCGTAGACCAGTCGCCGATAGGCAAAAGCCCGCGCTCCAACCCCGCGACATACACAAAGCTTTTCGACCTCCTGCGCGAGCTTTACGCCCAGACGCCGCTTGCAAAAATGCGCGGCTACTCGGCGGGGCGGTTCAGCTTCAACGTCAAGGGCGGACGCTGCGAACACTGCCGCGGCGACGGCTCAATCTGCCTCGACATGCAGTTTTTGGGCGAAGTCTACATCACCTGCCCGTCGTGCGGCGGCAAACGCTACAACCGCGAGACGCTCGAAGTGCGCTACAAGGGGCTGAACATCGCCGAAGCCCTGAACCTCACGGTTGACGAGGCGCTGGGCGTGTTCGCGGCGTACCCGCGGATTGTCGCAAAGCTCAAAACGCTCAGCGACGTCGGGCTTGGCTACATCAGGCTCGGACAGCCCGCAAACACGCTTTCGGGCGGCGAGGCGCAGAGGATAAAACTTTCGCTCGAACTCTCGCGGCGCACGCACGGACGCGCCCTCTACATTCTCGACGAACCCACCACGGGACTGCATTGGGACGACATCGACAAACTCCTCAAACTGCTCTTCGAACTGCGCGACGCCGGCAACACGATAATCGTAATAGAGCACCACCCCGACTTCGTGAAGCTCGCCGACTGGCTTGTGGAGCTTGGCCCGACGGGCGGCGCGGCGGGCGGATACGCGGTTTTCGAGGGAACTTTCGACGAATTGAAGTCGGCGGACACTCCCACGGCAAAATTTGTTCGATAAATATAAAAAAATACTCGATTTTTCTTGCAGCGCCACATTATTATTTGAGGCATGGATTTTACTTCGATTTTCCCGACGCCCGTATTGGCTTCGTCGCCTGCGGATTATTTCATTCAGTCGAACTTCGCGGGGCAGGTCATTGTCGTGATACTGCTTGCGATGAGCATATACGCATGGGGAATCATGATTTGCAAAAAAGCCGACCTCTCGGCAATCGAGGAGATGAACGCAAAAACCGCGCGTCTGCTGAAATCGTCGAGCCTCGTCGAGGCGGCAAGCTCGAAGTCTATACAGGGGCCTTTCGCAAAACTGCTAAAAAACGCGGTCAATGCGTGGCTTGAAGTCGGCATTTCGCCCAACGACAGGGCGGCGAGAATTTCGTATGTGGAAAACACGCTCGGGCGCACGCTCGCGCGGCAGCAAATGCAATACAACTCAAAAATGACGCAGCTCGGAACAATCGTGAGCGGCGGGCCGTTTCTGGGGCTGCTCGGCACGGCGTGGGGCGTCATGGACTGCTTCGGGTCGATGAGCTCGCAGGCGTCGGTCACATTGCAAATGCTCGCCCCCGGCGTTGCGGGTTCGCTTTTGACGACCGTCGCGGGGCTTGTGGTCGCAATCCCGTCGGTGTTCGGCTACAACATGCTCGCCGACAAGGCGCGTAAAATTTCGGTCGATACCGAAAACTTCGCAAGCCTCATCGCCGACAGAATCGAAATGGAATCGCGCGAGCACTCCGAGGAGGTCGAACCTGTCCGCCAGCCCGCAAAGCCCGCCCCCGTGCGCGAAATTCCGCAGGCGAAGGCGTCCGCGCCCGTCCGCACCGCGCCCGAAACGAAAATCATGGACTTTTCCCTCGACGACGAGGACGACGGCAGCCCCACCCCGCCCCGCCAATTCGACGAATAGCAAACGGCTATGAAATTCCGCACGAAAATAGAGCAGTCGGGGCTGACCGAACTCAACGTAACGCCGCTCATGGACTTGGCGTTCTCGCTGCTTATCATCTTCATGATAAGCACGCCGCTGCTCGAACAGACAATCCCCGTCCACCTGCCCAAGCAGGACAAAAACGACGCAAGCCAACGCCCCGACATAGACTTTCAGCTAATCTCGATTAAGGAGGACGGCCAGATTTACTGGGGCAAACAACCCGTGGACCTCGTGCAGCTCGACACCCTGCTCGGCGCGCTCGCGGGGCAGCCCGAACCGCCCGCAATCAGCCTGCGCGGAGACCTCTCGCTGCCCTACCAGAAAATAGTCGACGTGATTTCGGCAATCAAACGCCACAACCTCACGAAACTCCATTTGGATACGGAAGTCAAATGACGCCCGACAATACCAAGTTCGGCTATTACTGCTCGCTCGCGCTCCATATTTCGGTAAGCGTGGCGGCGATTGTGTCGGTGCTCGTAAGCTCGATTTTCAAGAGCGAGCCGCACCCGATAGACCCGAATCAGGTATTCGAAATGGTAGAGCCGCCCGAACCCGCGGCGGAAGCCCCCGCGCAGGCGGAAACCGCGCCCGACGCCCAGCCCGACCTCGAACAGGACTTGAACCTCGAACCCGTCGAGCCTATCGAGCTTCCCGACCCTGCGCCCGAACCCGAGCCTACCCCGCCCGCGCCGAAGCCAGAACCCACACCCGCGCCGACGCCCAAGCCCCCGAAAAAGCCGAAGGTCGAAAAAAAGCCCGAACCGAAGCCGCAGAAAGTTTCGTATCAGGATTTCGCAAAGAAAAACCCGAAGAAAACGCGCAAAAGCGCGCAGACGCCGCGCACGCAGGCGCCGGTGAAAGTCGGGAAAATCAGCGCAAAGACGGGCAACATCGACAGCATCGCGAAGGTCGGCGCAAGCATTTCGGGCAAGGCGGGCACAAGCGCGGCAATGAAAAACATGCTCGCCGCCTACATCGGCGAAATCAAGCGCAAGGCGGAATCGAACTGGGCGATTCCCGTTACCGCGCAAAACTCCGACCTTTCCGCAAAAGTCGAATTCAGGGTAAGCAAAAACGGCGAAATCAGCGGTCTGCGGATTATAAGAAGCAGCGGAAACGCGGAGGTTGACAACTCGATTCTCGCGGCTCTGCGCTCGATTTCCCTCACACCGCCGCCCGACAACGAACCGCACCACATCACGATTACGTTCTCGATTCTCTAATTTGCAAAACGCGCAGTCGCAGAAACGGCCGCGCGTTTTTTTGCGGGCGAAAATTTCGCAAAACGCCGCCCGCGCATTTGCAAATTCCGCAAAAAGCGGAGCGGAAATAGTCGCCCGCGCCGCCCTACGCCTTTTTAGGCGCGCGCAGGGACGACACGAGGGACGCCGCAATCAGCGCAATGCCCGCAAGCCCCGTGATGATTTCGGGAACTTCGCGGACGGTCGAAACGAACATCAGCGCGGCGAGCGAGCCAATCGCCCAATACGCGCCGTGGGTGAGGTACAGAAGTTTGTCGAGCGTCTTTTTTTCGACGAGAACCACGGTCATGGAGCGCACGAAAAACGCGCCAACCGCAAGCCCCAGCGCGATAATCACGATGTCTTTCGTGAGAGCAAACGCCCCAAGCACGCCGTCGAGCGAGAACGACGCGTCAATCAGTTCGAGGTATATGAACGCCGCAAGCCCCGCGTGTTTGAGCGCAAACGCGTGCTTTTGCGCCGCCATTTTTTCGAGCTTGCCGCTGACGCCGTGGATTGCCAAATGCGTCGCAATGCCCGCAACGCCCGCAAAAAACGACATCTTGACTTCGTCCGACGGAACGAAGAACTGGACGGCGCAAAGGGCGGCGAGCGTCAAAGCGGTCGGCGCAATTTTGAATCTGCCGAGCCTGTGGAGGGGCTTTTCAAGAGGGGAAATCCAGTGGAGCGTTTTTTCGCGGTCGAACATGAACTCGAAAAACAGCATGAAAAGGAACGCGCCGCCGAACGAGGAAATCCCCACGTGGGCGTGCGAAAGGTGCGCGGCGTACTCGTCGGGATTGTGCAAAGCCAAGTCGAGAACCGCCCCGCACGAAATTCCCGAAAACGCCGCCACAATCACAATCGGGAAGACGAAACGCATTCCGAAAACCGCTATCGCAATGCCCCAAGTTAGAAAGCGTTTGCGCCAGATTGGCGGCATTTTTTCGAGCTTGGCGGCGTTGACTACGGCGTTGTCGAACGACAGGCTCACTTCGAGCGCGCTGATGATGAGAGCCGCAATCAAATCCTTGAAGCCAAGCCCCGCCTGCACGGATTCCCCGCGCCAAAACGCGAAAACCATTCCGCAGATAAGGACGAAAAACGACCACTTAAAATACTTCATAATTGTTTCCATAATAAAAAATTTGCCGACTTCCGAAAAAGCCGGCATTTGCGCATATAAAAAATCGAATCACTCGCGTTTTTTCTCGGTAATGGGCAGCATTTGACCGCGTCTGAAAAGCGTAATCTGCCCCGTGCTCGACGAAACCACAAGCGAAATGCAGTTCGCCATGAGCGAAATGGAATACGCCGCCGCGTGGCGCGCGCCCAGCCCGCCGGGGAGCTGCAACTTGAAGTCGGGCGTGTGGATTAGCGAGCCCGCCGACTCCAAAATTCCTCCGCCGTCTATGATAAACGCGCCGTCGATAAGCGAATACTCCTTGACGGTTTCGTCCATGAAAGGGTTTAGAATGTTTCGGTCTTCGGGTTTGTAGCCGTAGAAGGGGTTTAAAATCAGCTGTTTGATGTGCGGTTTAAGCTCGGCAACGTCGCCGATAACGAAGATGCAACCGACGGGCTTGCCCTCGCGCCCCTCCACAGAAAGCTCGGTGGCGATGTCTATTACGCGCTCAATCACTTCGGGCTTCACGCCGTCGGGCAAAAGGTTTTTCTGCCCGATGAAGATGTCGGAGTATTCCTTTTCGATGTCGAGGATTACGATTGTGTCAATCTTGTCGCTTTCGAGAACGCCGCCGATACAGCAGATTTTCTCCTTCACGCCGAAGATTCCGCGCGTGATTCCAATCATCAACGCGCTCCTCAACTGCGAAAAGCGCGACTTCGAAAACGCCCTGACGTTCACGAGCTGCCACGACGGCGGAATCGGAAGCGTCGGGTTGTCGCTGACAACCACCACCCGCGAGCCGCCCAGAACTTTCGAGAGGTCGGGGAAGTTTTTGAAAGTGTCGCCTTGAAGGAGAATCGTGGAGCAGTTCGAAACTTTCGCGATTTTCACCGCCGAACGCATGATGAGGTCGTTCGTTTTTACGACCTCCGAAAGTTTTTTGCGCAGTTCGCGCGTAGGTTTGTCGGTCTTCGACGAGTCTCCGCCCGACTGCGGCTTGCCGAAATTCCCCGAAACCGCCGTTCTGAACGCCGCCAAATCCTTTGCGTTTTTTATGCGCAGGGCCGCCTCGGAATCCGCCGAAAAGATTTTCGCGAACATCGAAAGCGTGTCCATGTACGATTCCACATGGTCGTTCGACAGCAGCAGGAACACCATGCAAAGCCGCTTCGGCTCTTCGTTGTCCCTGATTTTCACGGGGTTTTCGCAGCGTCCCGCGGCTATTACGTATTTCTGTTTAAGCCCCTCCACGCGCATGTGGGGCATGCAAATTCCGCTTTCGAGATACGTCGAGATTGCGTTCTCGCGCTCCACAAGCCCCTGCATGACGGCGTTTCTGTCCGCAGAGCCAAGAGCGGAGTCGGGCACGGCGGCGAGAAGCTCGGTCAAAACTCCCCTGAAATCGACGCTCTTTACGTCGATTATTCTGGATTTTTTGAGGAATCTTGCGAGCTGCATGCGTTAGTTCGACTTCGGAATGTTCCAGTTGAGGGCGTCCTTTTTGACTTCGTAGAAAAGCCCCGCCGCCATGAGCGCGATGAAGAACATCACGGGAAGCGCGACGGGCAGTTTCTCCGAAACGAGGTCGGGATACGCCATCGCCAGCGGAAGCATGAAGACCACTTCGATGTCGAACACCACAAAAAGCATTGCGACCAGATAGAACCTCGCCCCGAAGCGCGGGTGCGGTATGCCTTCGGGCGCGTTGCCGCATTCGTATGCCGAATCTTTTACGGCGTTCGTTTTTGCGCGCTGTCCGAAAATGTGGCTCGCCGCGACAATCGCCGCGCCCATTCCGACCGCGACCACGATTTGCACCAATACGGGTATGTATGAAACCGGTTCCATATGTCTAAAAAGTCTTCACAGCGGCGTGTGTTTGTCAAATATTTTACTCCAAAAAGGTTGAAGGGAAAGCGGACTGTTGTTTTATTGTTCGGCAAAAAATCGCAATGGCGGACAAAATTTTAACCGACGCACTGAAAAAATACTTCGGGCACGACTCTTTCAGAAGCCCGCAGGACGAAATCGTCGCGTCGATTTTGTCGGGCAGGGACACGCTTGCAATCATGCCCACGGGCGGCGGCAAAAGCCTCTGCTACCAGCTGCCCGCAATGCTGCTCGACGGCATAACGCTTGTGGTTTCGCCGCTAATCGCGCTGATGAAAGACCAGGTGGACGCGCTGACCGCCCGCGGCATTCCCGCGGCGATGATAAACAGCTCGCAGACTTGGGAGCAGCAGTGCGAAGTGCTTGCGGCTCTCGAACGCGGCGAGCTGAAACTTGCGTACGTCGCGCCCGAAAGGTTCAGGGCGCAGTCGTTTTCGCGGGCGTTGGGCAGGGCGAAAATCGGGCTGTTCGCGGTGGACGAGGCGCACTGCATAAGCCAGTGGGGGCACGATTTCCGCCCCGACTACATGCGGCTCGGCGAGACGCTCGACAGGCTCGGACGCCCCGTGTGCGCGGCGTTCACGGCGACGGCAACCCCCGAAGTGAAGTCGGACATCGCCGAACAGCTCAGACTGCGCGAGCCCGCCGTGTTCGTTTCGGGCTTCGCCCGCCCCAACCTTTCGTTCAACGTGAGGGAGGTTTCGAGCAAGGCGGAAAAATTTACGCGGATTTGCGGGCTGATAGACAAATACAAGTCGGGCATAATCTACTGCGCAACGCGCAAGAGCGCGGAGGCGCTGTCCGAATCGCTCTGGCGCGACGGCGTAAGGCACACGCTCTACCACGGCGCAATGACGCCCTCGGAGCGCGACATCGCGCAGGAGGATTTCATCGGCAAAAAGACCGACGTCGCGGTAGCCACAAACGCTTTCGGAATGGGAATCGACCGCCCCGACATCAGGTTCGTCTGCCACTACGAGCTTCCGGGGAGCGTGGAGGCTCTCTATCAGGAGTCGGGACGCGCGGGGCGAGACGGCGGGGAATCGTACTGCGAAATGCTGCTCATGTACGCCGACAAGCGCGTTCAGGAATTTTTCATAGAGGGCGCAAACCCCGACTTGGCGTTCATTCGCAACACATACCGCGTTCTGCGCGAAAACGCCGACAACGCCAACGAGTGCTTCATGCCGATAGACAATATTGCCGAGGAAGTCGCCGACATCGCGCGGTTTTCGGGCGGGCGGAAGACGCCGCGCGGGAAATTCGGCGGGAGCGGCGCAAACTCCATGGCGGTTTCGAGCGCGATTTCGATTTTGCGCAGATACGGCTTCATCGAACGCTTCGACGTTCCGTCGTCGAGGGTTCGCGGCACGCGCCTGCTAAACCCAGACGCCGACGAAACGGCGGTCGTATTCCCCGACGGCATGCTCGAAGAAAAGCGGCGGCGCGACGAATCAAAGCTCAGGGACGTCCTGCGCTACGCGTATTCCAAGGAGTGCCGCCAGCGGTGGATTCTCAAATACTTCGGCGAGCGCGGCGACGAGCCTTGCGGCAAGTGCGACGTCTGCCGCGAAGCCCCGCAAACGCAGGTTTTCGAAACGCTGCCCGAAGACGAGCTTACGGAAGTCCGCAAGGCGTTGAGCTGCGTGGCGAGAATGTCGGTAAAAGTCGCCCCGCGCGAATGGCGGCCGCGCTTCGGGCGCGAGAAAATCGTAAAGTGCATGCTCGGCAGCAAAGACGAAAAACTGCTCTCGGCGGGGCTCGACAAACTTTCGACATACGGAATCCTCAAAGAGCACGGAACAAAATTCTGCTCCGAACTGTTCTCGCGCATGATTGACGCGGGGCTTGTGGAAATCTTCGACGGCGAATACCCGCTCGCGGGGCTTACGGACTTCGGGGTGTCGGTAATGCTTGGAGAAGTCTCGGAGCTTAAAATGCAGTATCCGCGCTGGGTGTCGAAGACGGGACGCGCAAAAATTCTCGCCGAAAAGAAGTCGGGCGGCGACAAAGCCCGCGCAAAGAACGCTTCCGACTCCCCCGAACTTTCGCCCGACGACCAAGCCCTCTACGACGCCCTCGCAAAGGTAAGGCTCTCGCTCTGCGCGCGCATGAAGATTCCTCCGTTTAGAATTTTCACCAACGCCGTCCTCCGCCAAATGGCGGAACAACGCCCGCAAACGCGCGAGGCCGCGCTCGAACTCAAAGGCGTGGGAGAGTCGAACGCGCGTTTTCTTCCGCGTTTCCTTGAAACCGTGTCGAAATTTGCCGATTAAAAAAAATCGACAAACACAACGGTTTTAATACCGTACAAAACAGAAAGGTTCGACATGGATAAATACAAATGCGAAGTCTGCGGCTATGTCTACGACCCCGCCGCCGGCGACCCCGACAACGGCGTCGGCGCGGGCACTCCGTTCGAAAAGCTCCCCGAAGACTGGGTCTGCCCCGTCTGCGGAGTCGGCAAAGACAGCTTCGCGAAAGTCGGAAAATAGAATATGGAAAAAATCGCGGAAGGAATATTCTTCTGCGGAACATGCGACAGGCAGCGCAAAATTTTCGACCAGCTTGTCCCGCTTCCGCAAGGCACTACATACAACTCATACCTCGTCGTCGGCGCGGACAAAACCGCGCTCATCGACACAACCTACGCAAAGTTCGAAGACGGATACCTCGAAGCCCTCGCGGCGTCGGGCGCGAAGATAGACTACATAATTTCGAACCACGCCGAGCCCGACCACAGCGCGGCGATTCCCGCCCTGCTTAAAATCCACCCGAACGCGGAAGTCTACTGCACGGCGAAATGCGCCGAGAACCTACAAAACATGCTGGGAGTGCCCGCCGACAGAATCCGCGCGGTTTCCGACGGGCAAAAGCTACCCCTCGGCGGCAAAACGCTGAGCTTCATGCCCGCCCCGTGGGTTCACTGGCCCGACACCATGCTGACATACCTCGAAGAAGACTCCATGCTTTTTACATGCGACTTTTTCGGCGCGCACTACACCTCGAACGGGCTTTTCGCCGACCTCTCGCCCCAACTCGCCGAAGCCGCAAAACGCTACTACGCGGAAATCATGATGCCGTTCGCCAACTTCTGCGCAAAATACCTCGCAAAGGTGAAAGAGCTTTCCCCGAAGGCGATTCTGCCGAGCCACGGGCCGATTTACGTCGGCAAAGACGCGGTCGAATTCGTCGAAAACCTCTACGAAAAATGGACGAGCGCAAGCTCCGCATGCAAGGCGGTAATAGCCTACGTTTCGATGTACGACAGCACAAAACTCATGGCCGACTACCTCGAAAACGCGCTCGCCTCGCGCGGGGTGCAGGCGGTCAAAGCCGACCTCATGGAAAGCGACGAGGGCGAACTCGCCGAACAGCTTGTAGACGCCGCGGGAATCGTCTTCGGCACTCCGATGGTGCTCAACGGCCCGCACCCGAAGTCGGTCTACCTTGCGTACATTGCAAACATTCTGCGCCCCAAGCTGAAATTCACGGCGGTGTTCGGCTCGCTCGGCTGGGCTGGCAGGCTCGACGCGCCGATTGATGCGATGTTCACGCAAATCAAGCCCCAAAAGCTCGAAACCGTGGCAGTCAAAGGCCGCCCGACGCCCGAAGACTTCAAGCGGCTCGACGCCCTTGCCGACGCAATCGCCGCGATTGCAAAACCGCAATAGCGCAGGTCAAAAAAAACGAACGCGGAAGAGCGCAATTTGCGCTTCCGCGTTTTTTGCGCAATCAACCAGAAGCCGCGCGCCAAAAAACGCGCGGAGAAACCCCGCGCGTTCGCGTAAAACTTCGCATTCAAAGCGTCCGAAACGCCGCCCTACTTTATCGAAACTCCCGACGTGTTGTTTTTGCCGAGTTCGAAATGCTTGTAGTCCGCGCCGATTTTTTCGCCGAAGTATTCGAAGTTTTCGAGGCTCAGGTTTTTCACGAACGAATTTTCGTCGACGCCGTCGATGAAAATAGTCCCCTTGAAGTCGCCCTTTTTGCCGTACACTTTAAAGTTTTTCAGCGAGCAGTCGAAAACCTTGCCCGCCTTGTCGGAATCGGCGTGTATTGCAAGCTCTATTTTGCGCGGGTTGGCAATAAGCATGCACATGTCGTTGCCGTTCGAGCGGACGGCGATGTTTTCGAAGGAGACATTGTGCATGGGCATGGCGTTTGCCGCCTGCAACCAGATTATGCCCTTCGACCAAAATACGCGCGGGTCGCGGCAGTTGACGGCGTAGAACGGCACGTCGATATTGCGCACTTTGATGTCCGCCATTTCCGACGCGGCGCACTCGAAGCCGATTCTGAAAATGTTGGCAACGTCCGTCCAGAACAGGCAGTTTTCTATGACGATGTTTTTGCACGGCAGGAACGCGCCGAACGCAGGCTTTCCCGAAATTACCGTGCCTACGGTGTTCTCCGCGCCGCCCATTCCCTTGACGGCGATAATGTCGTCCTGGGCGCGGGCGAAGACGTTTTTAATGGAGACGTCGGAAGTGTTGCAGAGGTCGATTGCGTCGTCGTTAATCATGCGCGAGGCGCAGAGCTTTACGCTGTCGATTTCCACGCCTTTGCTCGACCGCACGACGAACATCCAGCCCGACGGGTCTTTGCAGACGATGTCGCGTACGGAGAGGTTTTCGCATTTGTCGAAGTCGAGCATGTTGCCCGTGCTGAAACGCTCCGACAGCTCGCCGCTCAAAATTCCGCGCCCGCGAACCGTGATGTTTTTGCCCGTCGCCCGCAGCCTCGACTTCACGACCGCGCCGCCCGCAATGTACAGCGTCTGGTTGTCCGAAAGCTTTATTTCGTCGGGAGTGTGCACGCCCGCGCCGAAGTACACAACGTTTTTGTCGCCCGCTTTCGGCGCGTCCTTTTCGAGCGGATTGCCGAAGATTACAAGCGGCATGTTGCGCTCGTCGCGAATCACGACCGCGCTAAACGGCGGCTTTGCGACGTCGAAAACAATCCTGTTCTTTTCCGAAATCTTCGCCTTTATGCGGTTCGGAAACAGCTCCGCCCCGCCGAGCGGCTTGGACGATTTCACGGTAATTTCGGCGTCGCGGTCGAAATCGAACATCGCAAAGTAGTACTCTCCGCCCTCGAATTGCGGCGACAACGCCTTGTAAATATCCACATTTTTCCCGTTGACACTCACACTCCAGCTCGTCCGCGCCTTTTCCGACGCGGGCGCGGGGTATGTTATTACTGTCGGCTCGGATTTTGCGCACGCGGCAAACGGCAAAACGAACAGCGCGGCAAGCGGCGCAAGCAGTTTAAATGTCATCATTTTTCTCATCATATAATTCACTCCCTGCATTTGTATTCAATTTGTTGCTCAAAAAATTCATTCAGATGCGCGGCGCAAAGTCAATAGCGTTTTGCGCGTTTAATGCGGTTCAGAAAAATGTTGACAGCGAGGGGAAAGTCGGCATGCTCGCCTCAAACGTTTGAGATATATTTCACAGAACAAGCAAAAAGGAAGACAAATGGTTAGATTTGCAGTAATAGGAATGGGGCCCATCGGCTCGATGCACGTTGACAACCTCATGGGCGGGAAAATTCCCGAAGCGGAAATCGCATGCGCATGCGAACAACGCCCCGTTGAAGACCCCAAATACGCGGGGCTTAAAATATACAAAGAGCTTGACGACATGCTCGCCGCCGGCGGCTTCGACGCGGTGATTGTTTCGACCCCCTCGTTCACGCACTATCCCCTCGCGAAAAAGTGCCTCGAAGCGGGCTACCACACCCTCGTCGAAAAGCCCATCGCCCTCTGCACGGCGGACGCGATAGAGCTTCAGGAATTCGCGAAAAAGTGCGGCAAAAAATGCGCAATCATGCTCAACCAGCGCACAACCCCGCTCTACGCGAGAATCAAAGAGCTTATCGAAAGCGGCGAAATCGGCAAAATCAACCGCGTTTCGTGGACCATGTCGAACTGGTACAGACCCGACATCTACTTCCAGTCGAGCCCGTGGCGCGGAACTTGGAAGGGCGAAGCGGGCGGCGCGCTCATCAACCAGTCAATCCACAACATCGACATCTGGGCGTGGGCGTTCGGAATGCCCGAAAAGCTCCGCGCGTGGTGCAAATTCGGCAAATACCACGACATCGAAGTCGAGGACGAAGTGGTCTGCCACCTCGACCTCAAAGGCGGCGCGAGCGCGACTTTCATAACCTCCACGGGCGAATACCCCGGCGCAAACAGGCTCGAAATCGCGGGCGACAAGGCGTTTGTCGTGGCGGAAAACGACGCGCTTACAATCACGCGCTTCGAAGGCTCTTCGCTCTCGGAATACACAAAGGACACCCTCTACATGTTCGGCTCGCCCGACACAAAGACGGAAACCGAAACGTTCGACGGCAAGGGCGAACAGCACGTCGGAGTTCTCAAAAACTTCGCCCGCGCGATAGACTCGGACGGGCGGCTCGACTTCGACGCCTCGCAGGGCGAGCTTTCCCTCGAACTCGCAAACGCCATGCTGCTTTCGGCATGGACGGATTCGGAGGTTTCGTTCCCGCTCGACCACGCGAAATACAAGAAGATGCTAGACGAGAAAATCGCGTCGTCGAAACTGCGCGACAAGCCGCGTCAGGGCGCGATTGTAGACTTCAAAAAATCCTTCAAATAAACGCAACCCGCAAACGAAAGGCAGAAAATGTCGAAACACGCAACGGGCTACGACTACGTCCCCGACGGCAGCGCGAAAGACAAAACCGTCGCCGACGGCGAGCTTAAATTCGCCGCCGCGGGGCTTGACCACGGGCACATCTACGCAATGACGCAGGGCATGCTCAACGCGGGCGCGAACTGCGAATACGTCTGGGATACCGACGAAAAGCGCATTGCCGAATTCCTGAAACGCTTTCCCGACGTAAAGGTCGCGGAATCGCTCGGACAGATTTTGAACGACCCGTCCGTAAAGCTCGTCGCCAACGCGGGAATCCCCGCGCACAGGTTCGACATGGGCAAAACCGTCCTCGAAGCGGGCAAAAACTTCTTTGTGGACAAGCCGCCGTTCACGACCCTCGAACAGCTCGCCGAAGCGCGCGCGCTCGCCGCGAAGACGGGGCTTAAATACATGCCATACTACGCCGAACGCGTCCACAACGAAGCCGCCGAACGCGCGAACGCGATAATCAAAAGCGGCGGAATCGGGCGCGTGTTGCAGGTGCTCATCATGGCTCCGCACAGGCTTTCGAAACAGGCGCGTCCGAAGTGGTTTTTCGAGCGCGGCGAATACGGCGGAATTTTGTGCGACATCGGCTCGCACCAGTTCGAGCAGTTCCTCGAATTTTCGGGCTGCGACGAAGCAAAGATAAACTTCGCCAGAGTCGCCAACATGAACAACCCAGACACCCCCGAATTGCAGGACTTCGGCGAAGCGTCGGTCGAAATGGCGAACGGCGTCTCCGGCTACTGCCGCGTAGACTGGTTCACGCCCGACGGACTCCCCGTGTGGGGCGACGGCAGAACTTTCGTGCTGGGCACGGAGGGCTATGTGGAAATCCGCAAATACATAGACTTCTCGCGCGAGGGCAACCCTCCGCAGACGCTCTACTGGGCGAACAAAACGGGCGTCGAGCGCATGGACTGCCTCGGCGACGGATTCCCGTTCTTCGGAAAATTCGCCCGCGACGTTCTCGACGGAACGGAGACGGCGATGACGCAAAAACACGCGTTCGCGGCGGCGGAGCTTTCGCTCTCGGCGCAGGCGAAGGCGGAAGGCAAAATTTAGAAAAAAACAGATACCATGGCAGAAAAAAACGCACAAATAGAATCGCAACGCGCCCTGATACTCGAAGCCCGCAAACGCGGCAAGTGGGCGACAATCGCAACGTTCGCAAAGTTTTCGGGTCCAGGCTGGCTCCAAAGCGCGACGACACTCGGAGGCGGCTCGCTTGCCTCCGCGCTCTACCTCGGAGTCCTCGGCGGCTTCGGCTTCATGTGGCTGCAACCCGCCGCGATGATTCTGGGCATAGTAATGCTCGCGGCGATTTCGTACGTAACGCTTTCGATTAACAACAAGCCCATGCAGAGCGTGAACTCGCAAATCAGCCCGATTCTGGGCTACGGCTGGGCGATAGGCTCAATGCTCGCGTGCCTCGTGTTCGCAATGCCGCAGTTCGCGCTGGGGGTTGCGGCAATCACGCAAAACTTCTCGGCTTCGACCGACGCGCCCTCGATGCTCACGGAAGTGGGAATCACGGTTGCGCTGTTCGCGCTGGCGACGGCGATGGTCTCCATGTACGCGTTCGGCGGCAAGGGCGTAAAATTCTTCGAAAGGATAATCAAGCTTTCGGTCGCGGCGATTGTAATATGCTTCTTCGGCGTGGTGCTCAGCCTCTGGTGGAACGGCAAGATTGACTGGTCGGCGGTGTTCGCGGGCTTTGTGCCGAACTTCTCGGTGCTTTCCGAACCCAGCGCGGACTTCATGAAATACATCTCGCAGCTCGGCGCGGAGGGTCAGAAGTTTTGGAGCGACATGATTGTATCGCAACAGCGCGACGTCGTGATTTCCGCGGCGGCGATGGCGGTCGGCATCAACATGACTTTTCTCTTCCCCTACTCCATGCTCAAAAAGGGCTGGGACAAGGATTTCCGCGGACTCGCGATTTTCGACTTGGCGACGGGGCTTTTCATTCCGTTCCTGCTCGCGACATCGTGCATAGTCGTAGCCTCGGCTTCGCAGTTCCACGCAAAGCCCGCCGAAGGGCTTGCGATGGCGCAAATGGTTGACGGCAAGCTCAAGCCCGCGGTCGTTGACGGAAAGGAAATCGTGCCCGCGCCGAACCTCGTAGCCCCCTATATTTCGCTGCTCGATTCGAGAATCGGAAACGCGATGGGCGCGGACAAATTCGCCGCGCTTCCGCCCGCGCAAAAGGACGCCGTCCGCAACGCATTCCCGATTGAAGAGCGCAAAATGGCGGCGATGCTCGTAAAGCGCGACGCCTCCAACCTCTCCGAAACGCTCGCGCCGCTCCTCGGCGACGACGTCGCCCGCTACGTTTTCGGGCTTGGCGTGCTCGGCATGGCAATCAACGCGGTGCTCATGAACATGCTTATCTGCGGGCTTTGCTTCGCGGAAATTCTCGGCAAGGGAACTTCGGCAAAATGGAACCTCTGCGGCTCGATGCTGATTGCCCTCAGCGCGATAGCCTCCGTATTCTTCAAGGGCGCAAAGATGTGGCTTGTAATCCACGCGGGCGTAATCGCGATGGTGCTTCTGCCGATTGCGTACGGAGCGTTCCTCGTGATAATGAACAGCAAAAAGATTCTCGGAAACGAAGCCCCGCGCGGCGGCAAACGCGCCCTCTGGAACGCGCTCATGTGCTGCTCGGTGGCGGCAAGCTCGGTGGCGAGCCTCTACGTTCTCTGGAACAAACTCGGCTACGCCGGCCCCGCGATTTTCGTCGGCTTCCTCGCGCTGGTCGCTGTCTCCAACAAACTCATGAAAAAATCCTCCAAATAATGGAAAATCTATTCGACATTAAAAACAAGGTTATCGCGGTAACGGGCGCGACGGGCGTGCTCGCGGGCGAAACCGCAAGGTATCTCGCAAAATGCGGGGCGAAAGTCGCGTTCATCGGGCGCGACCCCGAAAAGCTCGCCGCCGCCGAAAAATTCTGCAAGGACAACAAGTGCGAGGGCGCGGCAATCCGCGCCGACGTCACGAACAAGTCTGACCTGATTTCCGCGCGGGACGAAATTCTCGGCAAGTGGGGCGCTCTCGACTGCCTCGTAAACGGCGCGGGCGGCAACCGCGCCGGCGCGACTATCCCGCCCGACAAAACATTCTTCGACCTCGACCTCTCCGCGTGGGAGGACGTCTTCAAGCTCAACATGGAGGGCACGCTCCTGCCGACCCTCGTCTTCGGCGAAATTTTCAGAAAGACGGGCAAAGGCTCAATCGTCAACTTCTCGTCGATGACGGCGCAGCAGGCGGTAACGCGCGTTCTGGGATACTCGAACGCAAAGGCGGCAATCGACAACCTCACAAAGTGGCTGGCGGTGGAATTTGCGAAGAAAATCGGCGACGGCGTGCGCGTCAACGCGGTAGCCCCCGGATTTTTCCTCAGCGAACAAAACAGAACGCTGCTCACAAACGAAGACGGCAGCCTGACATCGCGCGGCAAGGACATCGTAAAGGCGACTCCCTTCGCGCGTTTCGGACGCTCCGACGAAGTCTGCGGGGCGGTGCACTACCTCTGCTCCGACGCGTCGTCGTTCGTGACGGGAACGGTCATGGCAATCGACGGCGGGTTCTCGTGCTTTTCGGGAGTATAGGGAGGACGCAAAATGCAAAAGCTCAAAGAGGGTTTCAGATGGTACGGCGACAACGACCCCGTGCCGCTCCAGTTCATTCGCCAAAGCGGCGCGACCGACGTCTTTGCGTCGCTGCACCACATTCCCTACGGCGAATTGTGGACGGTAGAGGAGATTGAAAAGCACAAGGCGAAAATCGCAGCCTGCGGGCTTGAATGGAGCGTCGTGGAATCGCTGCCCGTCACGGAAGACATGAAGCTGCGCTCGGGCGATTTCCGCCGCCACACGGAAAACTACAAGCAGAGCCTGCGGAATCTTGCGAAGTGCGGAATCACGAAAATCGTCTACAATTTCATGCCCGTGCTCGACTGGATTCGCACCGACCTGCACTACAAACTGCCCGACGGCTCGCAGTGCCTGCGCTTCGACCCCGTGCAATTCGCGGCTTTCGACATCTTCGTCTTGAAGCGCGACGGCGCGGCGGAGGAGCGGACGCCCGAACAGGTCGAAAAGGCAAAGGCGTTTTACGAATCGCTCGACGCCGCGCAGAAAAAGGCTTTCGAACGTTCGATTATCGACGTTTTCCCCGGTTGTAAAATGGGGCTTGAAATCGGCGACGTGCGCAAAATGCTCGCCCGCTACGACGGCATCACGCCGCAGAAGCTCAAAGAAAACCTCGCGGAATTTCTGAACGAAGTAGCTCCCGTCGCGGAGGAAGTCGGCGCGATTCTCGCAATCCACCCCGACGACCCGCCGTTCCCAGTGCTGGGTCTGCCGCGCATAGCGTCGGTGCTGTCCGATTTCGAGGATATGTTTACGCGCAATCCGTCGGCGGCGAACACGGTTTGCTTTTGCACGGGCTCGCTTTCGGCGAATCCCGCAAACAACCTGCCCGAGATGGCGGACGCGCTCGCGGACAGAATACAGGTGGCGCATTTGCGCAGCACTCAGCGAATGGCGGACGGCTCGTTTTTCGAGTCGGGGCATCTCGAGGGCAGTGTTCCGATGCCCGAGGTTGTCGAAAGGCTTTTGCGGATTCAGGAGAATCTGCTTTCGCGCGGAATCGACCCGATTGTCTTCCGCCCCGACCACGGG